>CALMNP010000131.1 GCA_937868875.1 uncultured Bacillota bacterium
TCACCACAACGGTGAATGGGTGTACCCCCTCTTCCAGCCGGACGGGAGCCGAGGCCACATGCAGGCGCACCTGCACTTTCTGTCCGGCGGGGACCGTCAGCGACGTCTGGTCCAGCCGCACATCCTCCGGCGGCAGCCCGCTCACCTGAAGGCGGAAGGTCGCCTCCTGAGCGCCCAGGTTGGTGATGGTCACGACAAAGGTGTTGAAGGACGTGTCGCCGGTGGTCACGGTGGCGGCGGCGGTCCGGTCGGCCGTGACCATCAGGTCGACTACCGGCCGGCTGAAGAGCCCCACCGTCAGCCCCAGGAGGGCCAGGAGGCCAAAGGCGATCGGTGCAGCCAGGCGTGGGGCCAGCAGTCGCCGAACGTTCCGGGCCGCCTCGCCGCTGAGACCCAGCGGCTGGTCCGGGGCACTCCCGGGCACCACGTGCAGCACCCGCTGGATGTGGAAGCCCCGTGTGACGCGGGCGCAGGCGTCGACGCATTCGCCGCAGGCGACGCAATCGCGCTGGTCAGCGGTGCGGGGGTCCACGCCCATGTGGCAGACCCGGGCGCAGGCATTGCACGTTTGGCACTCGGTCGCCAGGCCGGGCTCGAGACTTACGACAAGGCCCGTGTCAGTAACGCCCCCTGCGGGCACCAGCGTGCCGAGTCGCAGGGTGTGCCGATCCGTCAGCACCGACTGGAGAAACCCGTAGGGACAGACCGAGTGGCAGATGGCCGTGCGCCACCAGCCCAGGGCCAGGCTGAAGAAGGCTGTGGCGCCAACCCAGAAGGCCAACCAGCCGGGGCTCGGACGCCCCGTCAGGAGGGCCCGCAGCAGGGCCGGACCGTCCGTCAGATAGCTCAGGACCACAAACGATCCCAGGAAGGCGATGAGGACCGAGAGGGCCAGCGTGCCCCTCCGGCCCAGCCGCTTCTCCCACCGCCTCTCCAATTCGTTGAACAGGTTCTGCGGGCAGACCCAGCCGCAGAAGACCCGGCCCAGGACCAGGGAGGCGACAATGATCAGAAACACCGCCAGAGCCAGCAGAAACATCACCAGGTAGAACTGAGGCGCCCAGAGGCGCTGTCCAAGGAGCCAGAAACTGCCGGTGGAAAGGTCCATCCGGAAGAGGTTCAGGTACGGCGCCAGCACCAGCAGGGCCAGGACCAGGTACTGCATCGCGCGCCGCGGCCGCCGTATGGCCAGGGGCCGGCCGTCCGTGCGAGGCGGCAACGGCCCGCGGGTGGCGCGAGGCGCCAGGGGCCGCGTTGCGGAGGCCATGCTCAGCCTCTCCAGTGGACGATCACGTAATAGGCGAAGAAGGCGGCGATGCCGGCGTAGACAAGGTAGAGAAACTTGGGGACGGGGCCGTCCTCATGGTGGGCCTCGTTGCGGGCCCCTTCGCTGCGCTCGGTACCCTGCGCCGGGTGAGACATCGGTTTCACCTCCGGTGGTTGGCGGACGCGATGGGCTCGTCGTCCTTCATGATTGCGTCGCGGTACTTGATGGCCTCGCCCAGGGGCGGCTGGTCGTCGCCGCGGGCCTTGCCGCCCAGGGTGGCCCAGAGCGCCACCCCCGCCCCCCAGATGAGGAGCAGGGCGACCAGAATGATGCCCGTCGACTGGGCCAGGTCGCCGAAGGCCGCCCAATCAAAGTCCACAGCCTCTCCTCCCATCGGTTGAGCCAGGCCCGGTGGCGGCCGGGCACTGGACTGCTGGGCCTACTGCTGGCCCCCCAGGCTCTTGATATAGCTGACCACCTGCCAGCGCTGTTCCTCGGTGAGGCCGGCCTTCTTCCAGGCGGGCATGGCCGTGCTCTTGGAGCCCTCGCTGACGATCCAGAAGAGGAACTGCTCGCTGCGGGTCAGGGCGGACTTGCGCAGGTTGGCGGGCGGAGGTTTCAAGGCGGAGGCCGCCGGGCCGTTGCCTTCGGCGGTGGCGCCGTGACACGACCAGCAGCTCTTGTGGAAGATGGCGTCGCCCGCGGCGATCGCGGCAGTGTCACCGGCGAAGGGGTTGACCGCCTTCTTGTAGACGTCCGGGATGTCGGCCTCCGTCGACTGATCGGCGCGCTTCTGCAGGTCGGGTGCCGTGTTGTCCTTGAGGGACACCAGATAATGGGCCAGGGCCTGCAGGTCGGCCTGTGGCAGGTGCGCGAAGGACGGCATGACGGAATCCGGGTTCAGGGCCCGCGGGTCCTGCAGGTGTTTGATCTGCCAGTTCTCGTCGGGCCAGCGGTCGCCCACGTAGGTGAGATCCGGGCCAGTGCGCTCGGAGCCCAGCAAAGCCGGATTGGAGTAGGCAAAGTCGCCGGGCTGGCTGGCCCGGGGCCCCCACTTCTTGTCGTTGGCGATGGTGCGGACGGTCTGGGTGTGGCAGTACCAGCATCCCTCGCGGGCATAGATCTCGCGCCCCTTGGACGCCAGGGCGTCCAGGGGCTTGGCCTGGGGCGACGGTTGGTACAGTTCCTTGTCCATCAGCGGCGCCGCCACCGTGATTGTAATGGCGAAGCCAAGGAACAGGAAGGCGACCACGCCGAACACGGGGAGCTTCTTGTAGAGCGGCAGCTTCTTCACGGTCCTCCTCCTCCCTAGGCGTCAGACGTCGCGCCGCCGGCGGCTAGCAAGTCGGCCGGCCGGGGCATGGCGGTCTCACCTACGCGGATTTCGCGGCCGGCGGTGGCGGTCTTGTAGATGTTGTAGATGAACAGGAGCTGGGCCGACAGGATCATGGCGCCGCCCAGGGCGCGCACCACGTAGTAGGGCTTCATGGCCCGGACGACCTCGATGAACTGGGTGGGGTCGCTCTGGGTCGAGGCCCACATGAAGCCCTTCACCAGACCGCCCACGGTGAGCGAGATGAAGAAGGCGGAGAAGCCCACGAAGGAGAGCCAGAAGTGCCAGTCCTGCAGGGGCCGGCTGTAGATCTCCCGATTGGTCAGGCGGGGCAGGGCGTAGTAGATGCTGGCGAACATGATGAAGCTGAAGGTCCCCAGCAGGGCGATGTGGGCGTGGCCCACCACCCAGTCGGTGAAGTGGGTGACGGCGGAGACGGAGCGCAGGGCCTGCATCGGCCCCTGGAAGCAGGTGATGAAGTAGAAGCTGGCGCCGGCGACCGCGAACTTCAGCGGCACGCTCTCGCGCACCAGGCTCCACTTGCCGGCCATGGTGCCGTAGAAGTTGGTCAGCACCGTCCAGACCGGGATGATGAGCGACACGGAGAAGGCGATGGCCACCGTCTGCAGCCACTGGGGCACCGGCCCGTTGATCAGGTGGTGCGCCCCGGTGGGGCCGTAGACGAAGGCGATGGTCCAGAAGCCGATCATGGAGAGTCTGTGGCTATAGAGGGGGTTGCCGGTCATCTTGGGCAGCAGGTAGTAGAGGGCGCCGATGCCCACCGGCGTGAACCAGTAGCCCAGGATGTTGTGGCCGTAGAACCAGTTCACCACCGCGTCGTTGACGCCGCTGATGGGGTTGGTGGGCAGCAGGAACTGGTTGCCGATGGCGTAGATGATGGGTGTCCAGATGAGTGCGCCCAGCATGTACCACTGGGTGACGTATAGCTCACGTTCCTTACGCCTGGCCGCGGTCATGAATAGATTAAGGGCCACCAGCAGGAACATCACGGCCGTGGCGTATTTGATGGGCCACGGCTGTTCCGCGTACTCCCGGCCCGTATTGTAGCCGGCCATCAGGGCCACCGCGTGAGCGGCGATGGTCAGGTTGTACCAGAGGACCGTGAAGTTCCCCAGCTTCTCGCTCCAGACCTTGGTCTCACCCAGGCGCGGCAGCATGTAGAACATGGTGCCGAAGTAGGCGCCGGAGAGCCAGCCGAACATCACAACGTTGGTGTGCACGGGGCGCAGCCGGCCGAAGGTCAGGTATTGCCGCAGGGACTCGGTGACGGAGTTCTTGATGAAGTCCGGCCAGATCATCAGCAGGGCGGCGGTCAGGCCGACCACCATGCCGAAGGCCATCCACGCCACGGCGGAGTAGTAGAACCCCCGCGCCGTGCTTCCCTCCTTGCCTGAGAACACGATGACTTCTCCCCCCAGATGTGAACCGATTCTCTGATTGCGGAGCGCCGGGAAGCGGCACCGGCCCCGGCTTTACGCGCGCAGTCTCAGCAGCACCACGGCCACCCCAACGACCAGGCCCAGGCTGAGCATGGCCGTAGCGACAACGGGAATGAGCGCCAGCCGCTCGTCGGTCCTCCGGACGGGGTGCGAGGCCAGCGGGTCAAGGGTGTCCCCCCGCTCCAGCTGCCGGTACTTGACCCCCTCCCCACGGCCCAGAAAGCCGGACCGGCTGCCCCACCACATGGCCAGGGCCGAGGAGGCGGCGAAGACCAGCAGGGTGCCCATCACCTCGCGCTCGGCCTGACGTGCCCAGGCCGGCCCGCCCAGGGCCTCCTCGGGCAGGGCATGACGGTAGGCGTGAAAGCCTCCGTAGGTCATCACGGCCAGACCCAGGGCCACCAGCCAGGGGCCGGCCCGTTGGGCGGCGGCCCTCCATCCTTCCGGCGCCAACCCGAGCCACCCCAGCAGCCCCCCGAAAGCGAGCGTGAGGGCGACGGCGGCGTAGAGCCCTGCCTCGTCGGGTGCGCCGCCACTCAGATGGTCCGCCAGGGCCACCCCCGGCAGAACCCACACCCAGAGCGCCGCAAGGCCGGCCCCCAGGGCCAGGCTGCGTCTATGCTTCATGCAGGCTCCCTCTCCCCTCTGCGGCGTATGTGAAGGCTGGGACGAGGAACGGAAAAGGAGGGGCGCAGGGACGCGCTCCTCCTTTCCTGGCTGCACCGCTCAGACCGGCGACGCGACCTGGTGCGGGTCCAGGACGAGGATGGCCCCCTTGGCGCAGACCTCCTCGCACTCGCGGCAGCCAACGCAGGCCATGGGCTTGACCAGGACGGCCGTGCCGAACATGGCCCCGTCGCCGCTCAGTTCAAGGCAGTCCCAGGGACAGATGTCCACGCAGAAGTTGCAGCCGGTGCACAGGTCCTCGTAGACCACCGGCTTCGGCCAGTCCTGACGCTTGGCAACGCGCGGCTTGTAGTCGCCGAACTGGTCGGCGATGGACAGGGCCGGACAGACGCGGGCGCAGGCGCCGCAGTCGATGCACAGATCGGGGTCAATGGTGTGCTGCACCTTGCGCTCGCCGGCGATGGCCTCCGTGGGGCAGACGTTGATGCAGGCCGTACAGCCGATGCATTTCTCGTCGATATAGTGGGACACGGGTCAACCCCCTTTCCCCTGCGGGCCGGTCTGTTTCAGTGCGTAGCGCGGACGGCAGCCTCCCGAGTTATGGTCGGGGCCGCGTCTCGATCTGCCAGGAGGTGGGCCAGACGCTGCCGGCGCTGCGCGTCAAGGAGCTCCGGCTGGTGCGTCTGGTCCAGGGTCTGGCGCAGGGAGTCCGGATTCAGATACAGCACCGCCGAGCCGCTGCTCGTCTGGGTTTGGGCGGTCTCCGCCCGTCGCCGCAGCAGTACCAGGGCGGTCTGCAGGGGGACGTCGCCCTCGCCTACGGCGGACAGCCGGGCGCGAAGCTCGTCGGCCACGGTCAGGGCAGCGGCCTCGGACCGTGCCATCCGCCGGCGAACGGCGGCCTGACGGCCATAGTTGGGCATGGCGTCGAACCGGCAGTAGGTGAGGCCCGCGGGGCCCACCGCCACGTAGCCGCCGGGTGCTGGCACCAGGCGGAACCTGGGACCGAGGGCCTGCAGCTGGCGTCGGGCCTCCGCCCGAGCGGTTTCCACTTGTACCTGCGTCAGGCTCATGGCGCCCACAATTCCGGCCAGGGCGATGCCCATGGTCCCGAACATGCGCAGGATGGGGAGGCCGGAGAGGGCGTAGGCGCGGAAGAGGCTGCCCGAGACGAAAGCGAGCAGACCCAGAAGCACCAGGTTGCCGGTCACGGGGCCACCTCCTCGAGCAGCTACTTCAGGCCCATGAGGTAGCGCACCAGCAGTTGCCGCTCTTCCGGGGTCATCTGGATGGTGGGCATGAAGGTCAGCGGCAAGTTGACCGGAGCGGCTACCGGGACATCCACCAGGTCGTGGCCCATGGCCGTCGGACCGCCGGTCGTGCCGGACGGCGAAGCGATGACCGGACCGTTGTAGTTGGACCAGTAGATGGGGGCGCGCTTCTGCGCTTCGCTCATGGCCTTGGGATTCTCAATCCAACTGTAGAGGAAGGCCTCATCGACCCCCCAGGCTCCCACCTTGGAGAGATCGGGCCCCACCTTGCCGCCCCGGTTGCCGATGGTATGGCACCCAACGCAGCCCTTGGCGACGAACAGGTCCTGGGCCTGCTTGTTCTCTTCGGGCGTCAGACCGGCGGCGTCCGCGAAGTGGAACTTGGCCGGATCGTCCGAGGGCTTGGGAGTGGCGGGGTTCACCTTGGGCAGCTCTTTGGCCACCTGGCCCCAGTCGCCCATCATGATGAAATAGGCAACCGCCTGAACCTGCTGCTCATCCAGCGGGCCGCCGTTTTCCTTGGCCCAGGCGGGCATCCGCGTATAGGAGGCCCAGGCCCACTGGTCCTGGCCGCTGGCGTCCTTGACGACGTTGCCGTTGTCATCCCGGACCCGCACCTTGACCCAGTGGGGGTTGGTGGTGCCGGGCCGGCCGCCGCGCACCGTGGTCACGATCATGTCATAGGTGTTCTTGTTCTTCTCCGGCTCGCCCTGAAGGTCGGGGCGGTTGAGCGGCTTGCCGATGTGGCCCTCGCCGACGGGGCCGTGGCAGGCCACGCAGTACTGGGCAAAGACGGTCGCACCGGTGTTGACGGTCCGGGCCAGGTCGTCATGGGTGGCCGCCGCCTTTCGCGCCGGCTCCCGGATGGCGCCCAACAGCAGCACGGCTACCACGGCCCAGGAGAGGACCAGCACCGCCAGGTACTTTTGTTTGTTGCGCAAGGTTTCCGGCTCCTTTCGCTGGTCTCGTTGCCTGACGGCTGTCGGCCCCCGCCCCTCAGCGCTCGCGGTTGATCCAGCGGTCGATGAAGGTCAGGGAGACCATCGTGCCGATGAACAGGAGAAAGACCAGGAGAAGCTCCACCGCCTCGGAGACCTCGATTCCGGTGATCATCTGGTCGCCTCCTGTATCAGGCCCTGGTGAGCTGGCTCGGGTCGTAGCGCTCGCGCTGATGAATCTTGCCGGTGTCGACGATGACGTCGCCGTTGGGGGCGATGGTCGTCTCCATATAGTCCATGGGGCGCGGCGCCGGGCCGGCGATGTTCTGGCCGGTACGCTCGTAAATGGAGCCGTGGCAGGGGCAGTGGAAGTGGTCCTCGTCCGGGGCCCAGGGCACCGTGCAGCCCAGATGGGGGCACTTCCAGTAAAGGGCAATGACGCCTTCGGGCAGGCGCGAGATATAGAACTTGCCGTCGCGGACCTTGGCCGGCGGGCCGTTGACCGGGAAGTCCGTCACCTTGCCGGCGTTGACCTTGCCGCCGAAGCCGGAGACCTTGGAGGGCCAGAACATCGCCAGGGCGCCCACGCCGAGTTGGGCGAAGAAGAGGGCGATGGTACTGAAGGCGCCGCGCCGAAGCAGGTCGCGTCGGGAGATGCCCTCGCCGGCCCAGGGACCGTCCACCGCCTGGGCCTTGGCCGGAGCCGGGCGCGCCTTGGCGGGGGCAGCCGCCGCCGCTGCCGGTGCGGTCTTGGCCGGCGCGGCCTTGGCTTCGACACCGGCTTCGGGAGTCCGTTCCTCGTTGTCGCTCATTGTCCGGGTTCACCTCTCTGCCTGGGGTCAGATGCCGATGGGCGGCGTGATGTGCCAGGGCCACATGAGGGCCATGGAGTGGCCGCGGAAGGCCGTGCCGATGATGGTCAGCAGGACGAAGGAGGCGATGAAAAAGCTGTACATGGAAATCATCAGTTCACGCGTGTTGGCCTGGTAGCGCCGCTTGATGAGGTGCCACAGCAGGTAGGGGATCAGTACCATGAGGAGGCTGGGGATGAAGATCTCGCCGATGGCCACCGTCAGGGGCGCGCGGCCGAAGAGGTGAAGGAACAGCGGCTTGATGCCGTGGGACAGGCCGTGGGGGTTCATCCAGTGGACGCCGGGCGAAACGGACAGCTTCTCGCCGCTCTCCAGGATCAATGTCGTGGCCTTCTCCACCGGCACAATGAACTCGTCCAGGATAATCAGGGCCAGTTCCCAGACCATGGTATAGAGGGCCGCGAATACGGTGATGCGAACGCCGTTCCTGGTGGAGAACCAATAGCCGCTCCCCCGACGGTCGCTGTCGATATAGGGAATGGCTGCCAGCAGGATGAGGACGGCCGTCGGCACGATGACGCCGGCCAGAGCCGGGTGCATGTGCAGGAGCAGTTCCTGAAGGCCCAGGAAGTACCACGGGGCCTTGGACGGGTTGGGGGTCAGTTCGGGGTTGGCCAGGTTGCGCAGGGGCGCGTTGACCAGCAGGGACATCAGGCTGAGGCTGAAGATGAAGAACAGGGACGCGATGGCTTCGATGCTGACCAGGTGCGGCCAGACGAACACCATCTCCTTGTCGTCCGCCGCCTTTCCCTTGGGTTTGGGCCCCACCTCAGGCTTGTTGGCGGGAGCGGAAAGGGACGGCGACCCGGGCTGCGGGCCGTTGGCCTTCGGGTTGGGCGCCGGGGCCACACCCTGCGGCCGGGTTGACTTGACCTCTTCCTCTGCCATACGAACCTCCTCTGCCCGGGCCTCAGTCGGCAGCCGCTTCGGGCTGCGGCGGAAACTCGGCTTCGTCCTCGTCATAGGGGATGGGGGTGGAAATGCCGCCGTCCTTGCGCACGCGCCAGAAGTGCATGCCCATCAGAAGCATGGCGGCCAGGGGCAGGAAGATCACGTGCAGGGTATACCAGCGAATCAGGGTGGCCTGGCCGATCTCGTAGCCGCCCAACAGCATCAGCTGGACCTGGGCACCGATGAAGGGCGTCGCCTTGGCCATGTTGGAGCCGACCGTGATGGCCCAGTAGGCCAATTGGTCCCAGGGCAGAAGGTAGCCGGTGAAGGAGAGCAGGAACGTCAGCAGCAGGAGGACGACGCCCATGGCCCAATTGAACTCCCGCGGCGGCTTGTAGGAGCCGGTGTAGAAAACCCGGGTCATGTGCAGCAGCACGGCGATGACCATGCCGTGGGCCGCCCAGCGGTGCAGGTTGCGGGCGAACTGGCCGAAGTAGACGTCCGTCTGCAGGGCCTTCATGCTGAACCAGGCTCCCGGGATGGACGGGACGTAGTAGAACATCAGCCAGACGCCGGTCAGGGTCAGGATCAGAAACATCAGCAGGGACGTCCCGCCCAGGCCGAAGGTGAAGGTGTAGCGCACCTGCTTCTTTGGAATCTTGACGGGGTGCAGGTGCAGGACCATGGAATTCAGGATGACCAGCACCTGGTTGCGGGGCGTGTCGGGATAATCATTGCGGTAGATGGACTTGTACAACCGGGTGCTCTTGATGCGGTCCCACAGACCCACGGGTGGGGCACCTCCTTGGGTAGCCAGACTATCCAAGAACAGGATTAGGCCGTAAGCGCCCGGGTATTCCACCGAGCCGGACACGGGACGCAGAAAACCTGGCAGGCGTTCTAGTCCCCTGCCAGATCCAGTTAGCACAGTTGTTTCTTTATATTACACGCTAAATCCTTCCGGTCGGCACGGGCTCCCCAGAGGTGTAGTACTTTACCCTACAAGATGTCGTCGGGTACCCCTCGTGCGCGTTGTGACTCGATTCACGTGCTTTGCCCGACAGGCGCCAGGACCCGGGGCCAACCCGGTGCTAACAGGGGAGGGTGCGCACCGGCAACAGCCGCGCCAGTCTCAAGCCATCCCATGCAGCCTGAGCAGCCACCCCCAGGAGCAGGACGCCAGCCTCCTCCGCCTCCCGCAGGGCCAGGCCGAAATCAGGGTGGGTGGCGCAGTTGGGCCGCACCTCCACGGCATCCTCCCGCTGCACCACAAAGAGAACCGCCGCCCCCTGACCCAGCAGGCGCAGCCGGGCCAGCTCCCTCAGGTGACGGACACCCCGCGGCGTCGGTGCGTCCGGGAACAGGGCCACCCCCTCGCGCACCAGGGTGACGGACTTGGCCTCCACCCAGAGCGGCGGCCGTTGCGGGTGCGTCAGCAGGAAGTCGAACCGCCCCTGCTGCGCCCCATCCTCGTCGGCGTGGGGAATGCGGGGCTCGGCCGACAGGGTTAGATACCCGGCCAGGTCGGGCAGCAGGCCATGGCGGACCAGGGCGGGAATCACCCGCGTGGGGCCGCTGGAGTCCACGTGGACCCAGAACCCCCCGTGGCGGACCAGGGTCAGGGTCCAGGCCGTCTTGCGGCCCTCCCCTGCGGCCGGAAGCAGCCCCACCTCCACCCCTGCCAGCAGCAGTTCCTTCATCCGGCCGGTGGCCGGCACGTGCACCAGCACCTCGGCTCCGTTTACCAGGCACGTGGCGGCGAAGCGGTGCAGGCGTTCGATAAAGAGGCCCCGCTTCAGGGGGCGGGGCCAGGT
>CALMNP010000132.1 GCA_937868875.1 uncultured Bacillota bacterium
GTCCCGGCTTCCGGAATCCGCGGGTGCTGCTTGCCCTACTCCGTCTCTGCTACTTCTGACCAGCATCAGGCAGGTGGTTTTCGGCCATTAGGGCTGTGATCTCCTCTCAAGACCAGATTGTTGGGAGCTCCCAGCGAAATGTTATGTAACCCGCCTACAAGATGTGCCGTCTGATAGCGTGCTTGCCCAGACACGTCAAAGCCTCACCCTGATGTGCTTAGAGGCGAGGATATAGTCAGAAAGACGCCTCGACAGCAGCAAAGACTGCCTCAGGACGTCCTTACTTGATTACCAGATAAGCCAGACCACCCGGAGCAGATCTACCTGTATCTGGATAACAACGGTTGGTGGAGGTCTTTGCATCTTGAGCCTTCTGTTGACCGAGGCGAGATAAAGAAGGGAAGCCCCAGAGGAAACACTCCTGGAGCTCCCTGCCCTATTCATCATGTTGCCCCATCCTGATGTGATGCACGGCGCGGGCTGACGCTAGCCTTCAGCCTCTCGCAGAGCGAGTATGCCTTGGCGCAGTGTACGCTGATCGTGTGCCGCCCAGGACTACACGCGCCCGGTCTACCGCATCGCGGCCCACAACGAGAATGTAGCCCTCAGCCGGAAGTCCACCGGTCGCGCTAACACCAACGGCCTCCAGGGCGCCGGCTGTGACCACGTTTCGCCGGAAGTGATCCGCGCTTCCGGGTTCGCACTGGTGTCGGCAGTGGAAGCCTGTTCCATTCCTGCGCCCCTATGGCCCAGGCCCCACTCTGAGTCAATGCACCTGCCGGTCTCCTTCGGGGTGCACCAGCAGGCCGGACGCATCTAGGATGAGCCAGATCAGCCCGCCTCCCAGGAGCACGCCCCCCGTCAGGCGCAGGGCCTGCATGTAGCCAGCCAGCACGGACAGGTAGACGGAGGTGTCGGCCGACCCGCCGTGGCCCCTCAGCCAGGCGTCCGCCAGGCTGACGCTGCGGCCGGGGCTGGTCAGCACCAGTACCAGGCCGGCGATGATCAGGGCCACCTGCAGGAGCGTCACGACGTATTTGGACATGCGTCCTCCACCTCCGGCAGTCACCTATTCCGCCCGGATGAGCGTGGCCTCGCCCTGCCCGCCGCCGGAGCAGATGGCGGCCAGGCCGTACTTGCCGCCGCGGCGGCGCAGTTCGTAGAGCAGGGTCATCAGGATGCGGCCGCCGGACGCGCCCACGGGGTGGCCCAGAGCCACGGCGCCGCCGTTGACGTTGACCTTCTCCGGGTCGAAGCCGGCCACCTTGATGCTGGTCAGGGTGACGGCGGCGAAGGCCTCGTTGATCTCCACCAGGTCCAGGTCAGCCACGGAGAGGCCTGCCTTGGCCAGAGCCTTCAGCCCCGACCGGGCCGGTACCGTGTGCAGGTAGCGGGGCTCTTCGGAGACCTGCCCCTGGCTGACGATGGTGCCCAGAATGGTCGCCCCGATCTGCTCTGCCTTCTCGCGGGACATGAGCACCAGGGCGGAGGCGCCGTCACTCAATCCCGGCGCGTTGCCGGCGGTGACAGTGCCATCCTCCAGGAAGACTGGCTTTAGCTTGGCCAGCTTCTCCAGGGAGGTGTCGCGCCGGACGGCCTCATCCTGGCTGACAACGACCGGCGCTCCCTTCTTCTGGGGCACCTCCACCGGCACGATCTCCTCGGCGAGGAGGCCCCCCTCCGTGGCCGCCGCGGCGCGTTGGTGGCTGCGGAAGGCCCACTCGTCCTGCTGCTGGCGGGTGATGCCGAACTCGGCCGCCACCTGGCTGCCGTAGACGCCCATGTGGCAGTCGCCCCAGGCGCACCAGAGGCCGTCGTGGACGACGGAGTCGATGAGGCGGCCGTCGTTCAGGCGGTAACCCCACCGCGCCCCCTCCAGAAGGTAGGGGGCGTTGGACATGGACTCCATCCCGCCGGCCAGGACGACGTCCGCATCCCCGGCCCGAATCATCATGTCGGCCAGGTTGACCGCCCGCAGGGAAGAGGCGCAGACCTTGTTGATGGTCTCGGACGGAACCTCCCAGGGCAACCCGCCCTTGTAGGCCGCCTGGCGGGACGGAATCTGCCCGGCTCCGGCCTGCACCACCTGGCCGAAGAAGACGTTGTCCACCTGCTCCGGCTGAATGCCCGCCCGGCTTACGGCTGCCTTGATGGCGATGCCGCCCAGGTCCGTGGCCTGCATGTCCTTGAGGGAGCCGCCGAACACCCCGAAGGGCGTGCGGGCGGCGCTGACGATGACAGTCTCTCTCACGGCTGCGTCCTCCTCCTCGGCGAGCACCGGCTGGCCTAAACACAGGCAGAAGCAGGCCGCTGGGGCTCGCAGTCCTGGTTACAACATTCCGGTCCCGCCCCCAGAATCCTGCTTTGTCCCGATTCAGTGCAAGGCCGCAAAACGACCGGAGCACCGCCGGCCCGCCCCGCGCCGCAATCCGTCAGGGCTTCTGGTAGACGTAGCCAGGCCACCAGGCAGACTGGTACCCCTGGAGGCCTGCCTCCACCAGCAGCCGGAACTGGCTGCCGGGCAGAGTGACGTTCACCACGCCCTGGCCGGCCTCCCGGACCAGGCCGTCCAGCTCTGCCAGAAGCCGCGCGGCAGCCGGCAAGACGCCGATGAACTGCCGCAGAATCCAGTCCAGAAGGGCGAAGGCACTCTCATCGGGCGGGAACCCCGGGGGACCTGCTGCCCATCCCTCCCCCGCTTCGATGTGAGACACCAGGTCTTGCCGGGTCAGGGACATCACCTCAAAGGTCTCTCCCGGCTGGGCGATGAGACCCGGCGCGTCCGAGGCCCGGCTGGCCTCCTCGAGCCAGGGCCAAAGCCACTGCAGGTCCTCCACCCGCGCCGGACGTACGTGCAGGCCGACAGCGGAAGGCGGCGAGACACGGGGCATGGCGGCGGGCCAGTCCCAGTCGGGGATGTTGTCCCAGAGCCCAAGCCGGTGGTATCCGGTGGCGTCCAGCAGGGCCTGGGCGGCCACGTTGTCGCGCCGGGTGGTCAGCCGGGCCACCCCAGCCCCTGACCGAAAGGCCTGGTGCGTCACGTAGTTGGTCAGGGCCTTGGCGATGCCCAGGCGATGATAGCCGGGATGCACCCTCATGCCCATCAGGTAGGCCTCGCGCGGCGTGATCAGGGCGTGGCCCAGAAGGCCCACGACCTGGTCCCCCGCCACGGCGACGGCCAGCGTGCCATCCTGCCGTCCGGCCCATTCGGGAAAGACCTCGGGTATCCAGTCATCAGGGTCGAGCGCCCGGCATAGCCGGGCCACCTGGTCCAGGTCGCCGGGGCGGGCGGACCTCAGTTCCAGCTCGTTGTTGGTCAGATTGTGCTCGCTCATGATCGATGTCCTCCCGCCAGACATCTTGGACAGCGTTCAGGCGAAATCCTTGCTTGTCGGCCACGGCCGAAACGCGACGAGAAACCGGATGCCCTGTGTTCCGTCTTTGGTGGTGGGTTGTCGCAAGCTCTCACGGAAACAATAGCGCTAGCTGGACCAGAGAGGAGGCAACGCGATCGCACGCCTAGTCATTCACGGCGGGCGCCCTCTGGACGGCCACGTCGCCATCGGCGGGGCCAAAAACAGCGCCCTGCCCCTGCTCGCGGCGGCCCTGATCGCCCGGCAGGGCGAGACGGTGCTGGAGAACGTACCCCACCACGCGGACGTCCTCGACCTCTGCCAGATCGCCCGAGAACTCGGCGCCGAAGCCGACTTCACCGGTCAGCACACCTTGCGCATCCGGGCCGGCGAGCTGTCCGGCCACGTTGCCCCGTACCGGCTGGCCCGCAGGCTTCGGGGCTCCACGTACCTGGTCGGGGCCCTGCTCACCAGGCTCGGCCGGGCCGAGGTCGCCTTCCCCGGCGGGTGCCTCATCGGGTCGCGTCCGGTGGACTTCCACATCAAGGGCCTGACGGCCCTGGGGGC
>CALMNP010000133.1 GCA_937868875.1 uncultured Bacillota bacterium
CAGGTGGACGAGTCTATCGCCATCCGTCAGGTGAAGCGCTTTATGGCCGACCAATACTACGCCGAGCCGTGGACTCCGCCCAAGCTGGCGCCGCCCAAGCACATCAAGGTAGCGGTGGTCGGGGCTGGTCCCTGCGGGCTGACGGCCGCTTTACGCCTGGCCCAGCAAGGTTACGAGGTGACCGTTTTTGAACGCATGCCGCTCCCCGGTGGGATGATGACCTACGGCATCCCTGCCTATCGTCTGGCGCGTGAGGCGCTCTTTGCCGAGATTGACCACATTCGGCGAGCTGGGGTGGACATCCGGTGCAAGCGGGAGCTGGGTACAGATTTCACCATCAAGAGCCTGAAGGCCGACGGCTTCCGCGCCATCGTACTGGCTCTGGGGGCACACCGCAGCCGCAGTCTGGGGATTCACGGCGAGGACAAGAGGGGGGTGTACCACGGCGTCCACTTGTTGCGTGATATTGCGGGCGGCCAGTTTCCCAACCTTGCCGGCAGGCGCGTAGTGGTCGTCGGCGGCGGTGACACGGCCATGGACGCTGCCCGCACGTCCTTGCGACTGAACGCTGCGGAGGTGCACATCGTCTACCGGCGCGAAGAGAAGGATATGCCGGCCGCCCGGGAGGAAATCAATGGGGCTAGGGAAGAGGGGGTTCAATTCCACTTCCTGGTAACGCCAGTGGCCGTTTTGGGCAACGAGTCGGTCTCCGGCGTGCGGCTGCAGCGCCAGAGGCTCGGCGAATTCGACAGCAGTGGACGCCGCAGTCCCGTGCCCATCCCAGGCTCGGAATTCAACATGGGGTGCGACGTGTTGGTTCCGGCCATCGGCCAGGTCACCTGGGTAGACGACGAGAGCCTCAGCATGCACCGCAAGGCCAGCTTTGAAGTAGGCAAGGCGTTCGAGACGAGCGTGTCCGGCGTGTTCGCCGCCGGGGATGCGGTGAGCGGTCCAGCCACGGTGGTGCAGGCGGTGGCTCACGGCAATCAGGTGGCCCTGGCGGTGGATGCCTGGCTCACCACCGGCCAGTTGGGGGGCGTGTATTATCATCCCAAACGGCACGACATCCCTCAACTCTTCAACGTAGAGGATTATGCCAACGCCCGCCGTCCGGTTCCTCCGATGCTCTCGCCCGAGGAACGCAGGACGCGGGGCGGCTTCGCCGAGGTGGAAGGGGTCTACGACGAGCGGACGGTCCAGGAGGAGTGCAAACGGTGCCTGCGCTGTGACCTCGAGTGGCTGGAAAGAATCGGCGAGCCGATGCCATGACTCCTCACCTGGTTTTTGCGCTGAGCGCGCAAAAACCAAAATGGAGAACCGGCGGGGGTCGCCACAGGATTGGCTCGGAGGGCGTCGCGGCCGATCCGAAAGACACGGTGCAAAATCCAGGTCATATCCGAGGTGATATATGACCGTTACACTGACTATCAACAGCCGACGGGTCACGGTTCCAGAGGGGAGCACCATCCTGGAGGCGGCGCGGAGCGCGGGCATCGCTATTCCCACGCTGTGTCACCACCGCGATTTGGGCAACGTGGGGGCCTGCCGCATGTGCGTGGTGTCTGTGGAGAATGCGCGCGGATTGCAGACCGCCTGCACCACGCCGGTCGCCGATGGGATGGTGGTCGATACCGAAAGCCAGGAAGCGCGTGAGGCACGCCGTTTCGTGCTGGAGATGCTGCTCAGTGACCATCCCAACGACTGCCTGACGTGCGAGGTGAACGGCGAGTGCGAACTGCAAGACCTGGCCTACGAGTGCGGGGTGACCTGGCCGGAGCAGCAAGGTGCGCGCCATCGGTACGAAGTCAATCCCGATCCCAACCCGTTCGTCTTCATCGACCGCAACAAGTGTGTCCTGTGCGGGCGCTGCGTCCGGGCGTGCGGCGAGATTCAGAACCGGGACGTCTGGAACGTTGCGTCCCGGGGATTCAAGTCCAAACTCGTGGCCGGCGCCGACGAGTTCATGCTGGATGCGGGCTGCGAGAGCTGCGGGCAGTGCGTGGCGTATTGCCCGGTGGGCGCTTTGTACGACAAGATGAGCCTGGGGACGGCCCGTGCCAACAAGGTGAAGAAGGTCCGCAC
>CALMNP010000134.1 GCA_937868875.1 uncultured Bacillota bacterium
GCGTGGCTCTCCTTCCGGAAATGCTGCCGCAGCCGCTGGTTGACGTCCTCGGAGGTCAGCCCGGCCACCACGTCCAGATACTCGAAGAGCGTCACCCCCTTGAACAGCCAGTGGTTGAAGAAGTAGGCCAGACCGCTGAAGTTGTTGAACAGGCGCAGGGTGTCGCCATGGAACTTGCGGTGGGCGCGGTCGAAGTCCTCCTGCGAAATGCCCTGCTGGGCCATCTCCAGGGCGCCCTGCATCAGGCGCTGGTGGAGCCGGTCCGGGTCCTTCGTATCGCCACCCAGGGTGCTGTAGCCGAAGTCTTTCTCACCGTGATAGTCAGCGCCGAAGCTCAGGTCCACCAGCCCCTCCTCGTAGAGGGACTGGAACAGGGGGGAGCCCATGCCCACCAGGGCCTCCAGGGCGATGCGGGTGGCTGCGTCCCGAACCGCCAGGTCGCGGCCCCAGAGGCCCAGGCGAGTCTCCTTGAACCCCAGGCGGAACATGGGCTGCGCCACAGCCATGGCCTGAACCTTCTTCGGCTGAGCCACCCCCGCCGGCTCCTCCGGGAAGAGCCGCCGGATCTCTGCCTGGGCCTCGTAGCCCTTGCCGGCCTGGTTGGCCTCCACCTGGGACATGACCTGCTCCGGGTCCACGTCCCCGACCACGAACAGCACCATGTTGGAGGGGTGGTAGAAGGTGCGGTAGCACCGGTAGAGCAGGTCCTTGGTGATGCGGCTCACCGACTCCGGCGTGCCGCCGATGTCGATGCGGATGGGGTGGCGGCTGTACAGGGCCTCCAACATGCCGGTGCGGACGCGGTTGCCCGGATCATCCTTATACATCAGCAGTTCTTGTGTGATAATCCCCTTTTCCTTCTCCACGTTCTCGTCCGTGAAGTAGGGGCGCTGGACGAAGTCCAGAAGAATCCCCAGGCACTGGCTGAAGTGGTCGACGCAAGAGAACAGGTAGGTGGTGCTGGTGTAGTCGGTATAGGCGTTGCAGTTGGCGCCCAGCTTGGCGAAGTCGTCGAAGACGTTGCCGTCCTTCTCCTCGAACAGCTTGTGCTCCAGGAAGTGGGCGATGCCGTCGGGCACCTGCAGGGGCTCCGACTCGCCGGGAACGATGAACTCGGAGTCAATGGACCCGTAACGCGTGGCGAAGGTGGCGTACTTGCGGGCGAACCCCGGCTTGGGCAGGACGTAGACCTGCAGCCCGGAGGGGAGGCGTTTACTGTGGAGCGCTTCACGCAGGACGGGACTCTCAAGAACCGGCATGCCTATCCTCCTCCCCTACGACCGGGCGGCGGCCGCCGTCTCGGCCAGGGGCCGGTCCGGGGTCTGATCGCGCAGGAAGTAGATCGTGTCGAACTGGATGTGACGGGCTCCCGCAGCGGCCTGCTCCCGGGTGATGTCGCGGACGCGGGCGATGCGCTCCTCCGTGGTCTCGCTGACGCCGCTGATGACCATGTCCAGGGCGGCCGCCATCTTCTGCTCCGGACTGTCCTCTCCCGACTGCAGGTCCCGGATGATGGCCTTCTTGGTGGCGTCCAGCTCGTAGTCGCTGATGCTGCCTGCCTGGGTGTCCGCCACCTGCTTCTGGATGAGGTCCAGGGCTTGCTGGTAGTTGGCCACCTCGATGCCCGAGTAGATCAGCCCCAGGCCCTTCAGCCCCTCCAGGCTGGAGTAGGCGTAATAGCACAGGCTGGCCTTCTCCCGCACGTACGTAAACAGCTTGGAGTGCGCGTACCCGCCCATGACGCCGTTGCCCACCACCAGGGGGTACCAGTCCCGATCCGCCCGGGTGACGCCGGTGCGGAAACCGAGGCACAGCTTCCCCTGGGTGACTTCCTGCGGCTCCACCACCCGGCGGACGGGGCCGCGCGGCTGGGAGCGCACCTGAGTAGCGGGCGGGACCTGGGCGTTGGCCCGCGGAAAGTCGAAGTAGCGCTCTGCCAGACCCTGCAGGCGGTCAGGGTCCACGTCCCCGGCGACAAAGAGGTCCATGGGGCTCGTCCGGAGCACGTCGGTGTAATGGCGGTAGAGCCCCGCCGGCGTGATGCCGGCCACATCCTCGGCCTGGCCGTACTTGTAAGTGGCGAAGGCCTCGCCCTCGCACATCTCCTGGTAGCATCGGTTCATCGAGTAATAGATCTTGTCGTTGAAGAGCGACTCGATCTGCCGCTTGAGGTTGTCCTTCTCCTGCTCCACGTAGTCGGTGCGGAAGGCCTCCCCCTCCCGGGCCGGATCGACCAGAGCCTCGGCCAGAAGGGCCAGGCCCTGCTCCATCAGGTTCTCCGTGGTGCCAAGGAACCGCTCGTTGGCCAGGCTGACGCCCAGGTTGATGATCTGGCGTTCGCCCTTCTTCAGGATGTCACCCCCGAGCTCGGCTCCATAAAGGTGATCCAGGTGGCGCCAGAGGTCGATGGTCCTGGGGAACCGGCCGGTGCCGCGCCTCAGGACCATGGGCAGCAGGGCCGTCTCGGTGGCCGTGCTTCGCTGCAGGGGCCGGTGCAAAAACACCTGCATCGTTGTGGTCTTGAACTTGGGCGTCGGCCACACGTGCAGGGTGATGCCGTTCTTCAGCTTTCGCTCCGTGAAATCGCCAGCCAACCCGGTCCCTCCGTCCGTTGCCAAGCGGCCCGCTCATAGACCGCTTTGGCTGTTATCCCCAATAGTATTCGCCTGCCTGCAAGCGACATTCGGCCGTTGCGAACTCCGCCCGACGAGGCCGCAGCCTGCCGCCTGGCGGACTGGCACATGCGGGCCCCGCTCGACGCGGGTTACACCGAGCCGGTCAGGTGCCGGGGGTAGCAGGTCAGCACCCGGGCGCCTCCCGGCACCAGGAGGACGTCATCCTCAATGCGAACGCCGCCTCTCTCGGGCAGGTAGATGCCTGGCTCCACCGTAAAGGCCATGCCCTCCTCCAGCGGCTGCTCGGCCCCTGCCACCATATAGGGGTCCTCGTGGACCTCCAGGCCGATGCCGTGACCGGTGCGATGCGTGAAGTAGGGGCCGTACCCCCTGCCGACGATCACGCTGCGCGCGGCCTCGTCCACAAGGGAGCCCGTGGCCCCCGGCCTGGCGGCCTCGCGCCCCCGCGCCTGCGCCTCCTCCACCACGGCATAGATGCGCCGCAGTTCCTCCGGCACCGTATCGACGCGGCCCACTGCGAAGGTGCGGGTGATGTCGCCCACGTAGCCGTCCCAGGTCAGGACCAGGTCCACCCAGCACAGCTCGCCTTCCTGCATGACGCGACCCGTCGCCTCAGCGTGGGGCACGGCGGCGCGTGGCCCTGAGGCCACGAGAATCTCCGGCTCGCTCCTCAGTCCCGCCCGCTTCAGGCCGGCGGCGACGGCGTCCAGCACATCCAGTTCGCTGGCCCCGGGCCGGATGGCCTCCCGGGCCAGCCGCATGCCCTCGTCGGTGAGGGTCGCGGCGCGCGCCAGGGCCTCCACTTCCGCCTCGTCCTTGCGGCTCCGCAGGGCCGCCAGCAGCCCGCCGGCGTCCTCGTAGGCGAGGTCCAGGCCGTTCTCAGCCAACCCGGCCGCCAGGAGTTCGCGCTCCAGCAAACGGAGGTGGCGGTATTCAAGTCCCCAGTGGGCGCCCCGGGGCAGGTTGAGGGACCGCACGGCGGCCACGGCGGCCGACCCCGGTCCGGCCTCGTCGGTGTAGGTGAAGACCCGGCTGATGCCGGCTTCCCGCACGCGCTCCGCCTCAAAGGCGGGGCACAGGGCGGCCGGTTCTCCGGAGGCAGGCAGGAACAAGAGCACCGGGCGTTCGGACAGCATCATCTGGGTGCCGGTGAGATAACGGAAATTTGGGCCGGGCATTACAGCCACGGCGGCCAGGCCGGCCTCCTGAATCTTGTGGCGCAGGTGTTCCAGGCGGTTTGTCAAGTTGGTCCATCTCCCTGTCTACGGATTATTGGCTACAGCGAATTCCGTTCCTTCCTGGATGGTTAAAAAGAGGGGGGGGCCGGCAGCCGCCGGCCCCCTCCCGGTCCCCGCTGCACCGCGGGGAGCAGGCCCGAATCTATTTCGTGGCGATGTCCACGTCGAACTCAACCGTGCCGTCCGCGTTCTCCTGGACGTTGGTGACCATCAGGCCGGATTCGCCGGGGATGGCCATGCCGGACAGCATGTAGTAGCTGCTGGTATTGGGTGTGGTGGTGAGCGTCAGGGAGCGGTTGCCAGTCGTGCCGGGGAAGAAGTCACCGGGGTTGCCACGGTTGTATCCGCGCTCGAGTTCGAACTTGCCGTCCGCCTGGACCACGCCCACGGCGTAGTGGTCCCAGCCGTTGGGTCCGGTAAAGCCGTTGTTGAACATGTTCTCGCTCCACTTGGGCGAGACGTTGGGCTCGTTGTTGATGGCGCTGGTACTGCTGATGTCGGTGGCAGCGTTCAGGTTATCGTCGATGTGCCAGACCAGCAGACCATGGCTCTGGCTATAGATGCCCGCGGGGGCGCCGTTGCGCGCGAAGCCCTGGTCAAAGCCCACCTGCTGCCGGTTCTCCAGCAGGAAGTACTCGGTGCCGCGGGAACCCGGCACGTTGTAGCGGTAGGCCTTGATCTGCCCCGGCTCGTTGCCCGTGGCCGCCGGGTAGAGCTTATAGTGCCCGGGACCCAGGATGGTCTCGAGGTTCACGCCTTCCTTCAGGAAGCCCATTTGCATCTTGCTCCAGGCGTCCAGGTGGGCCGGCGAGTTGCCGTTGAAGAGGACCGCATTGGGATAGCGCAGCCAGGAACCGCCTGACATCAGGCTGTAGTTGCCGGCACCCTCGGAGCCGTAGAAGATGTCGTAGATGTCCGGCAGACCCAGAACGTGGCCGAACTCGTGGGCGTAGACGCCGACCGTGGCCGGGAAGGGCCCGGAGACGGCGCCCAGGTACGCGGTCAGGTCGCCGCCCACCTCAGGTTCCATCGAGTAATGGTCGAAGGTGGCGCCGCCGATGGTGAAGGTGCTTCCCCTGGCGCCCCACATGGGGTCGTCGGAGAGCGCCCAGGCGTGGGACCAGATGAGTTCCGGCGTGCCGCTCCACTCCGCGCCGCTGCCGGCGTGGATGATGAAGACGTTGGGCACCTTGCCATCGGCCCCGGCATAGACGCTGAAGTCCTTGCCCTGAGCCTGCAGGACCTCGTAGGCCTTGCTCAGGGCGTCGATGACCAGACCCTGGGCGTTGTGGGGATAGGGCCCGAAGCCGTTGTCATGTACGCCATCCCACTGGCTGTAATAGCTGTAGGGGTGGTCCACCTTGACCCAGGCAATGTCCGAGGGCTTGATAGGGGTGGTCACGGAGACCACACCGAACGAGTTCTCCCGGTAGAAGCTGTTGACGGTCCGGTCGGTGGGAACCGGATGCCCCTGGGCCGCATATGTGTCCAGGGTGGCCTGGCTGTACGGGTTATAGGACGTGCCCGCGATCAGCTGATCAAACTGCTGCGGCTCCACCCGGTCGTGCGGTCCGCCCGGCGGGTCGTCCTGGAACTCCACCAGGATGGCCAGGATCCTCTGCTCCGCCCCGGCTGGGCCGGCCAGCAGCGAATAGCTGTCCACCATGCTCCGACCCTTGAAGGGAACGCCTTGAGCCCGGTCGTTATGCGGGAAGTTGCTGAAGGGAAGCGGTTTGCCGGACGCCTTGAGGGCAGCCAGGGCCTCATCCGGCATCTGCACCGCCTCAAAGAAGTGGCTGCTCACCGCCCGGTGGGGAGCCGCCGCACCCGCGCTCACCGCAGAGACCAGCATCAGGACCGCCGCCGTGAAAAGCACCAGAATCTTGCGCACAGTGGACCTCCTCCGTTGAGATGCCGTCTGACCCCGGGCCGGTCTACCCTGGACCGCGGGAAGTGGAGAAGGATTCCATAAGAGTGAACCGTATCCTGCTTTGCTAACAATTTAACAAATGCAAGCCGGGGCCTGCATTTCCCCGTTTCCGCCTCGGGACTGCAGCCAACGTGCCGGCCCCCCCCTGGGCCCCGCTCCCACCGCGATGAGACAACGAACCCGGCCTGAGATAGGCCGGGTTCGCGATGATAGCCGTCTTCCAGGGGGTCAGGAGTTCAGTGCTGGACTTTAGGCGGCTGCGCCGGCAGCCAGCCCTGCACCGAAGTCTCCGCCGCCATGGTGTGGGCGCAGGTGGCGTACTTCAGAAAGAACGAGCAACTGCAGTGCCACTGGCCGCCCAGCCAGGAGACATCATAGGTGCCGTGGTCGCCGCGCACCTGCCCCGTCAGGCCGGAGAGGGTCAGGCGGTTCTGCTCCGCGTATCGTGCCGCCCGTTCCCGCTGCCTGTCGACCCGGCGCTGGACGTCGGCCAGACTCTCCTGGGGCAGCTTCAACCCCGCCCAGACCCGCTCCAGAAGCTGGTCCCGGTTGGCCGCGGTCACGTCCAACACCAGCGTGTCCTGTCTGGCCCGGATGGCGTCCAGCACCGGGTGCGCCTGAGGCGAGAGGGTGCCCAGGACCGGCTCGGTCCCGGACAGGGCCTCCTCCACCGCCTTGGCCAGCCCGCCGGCGGCCAGGGAGACCGGCGAGACCTCGTCCACAATGACCACGCGCCGGGCCTCGGCGGCGGACCGAACGGAGGCGACGCCTAGTCGCTCCAGAACGTCCACATCCACGTGCCACGGACCTACCTGCACAGGGCTGGGCAGGTCGCGGCTGGCCAGGAGGCCCTCCCGCCCGTCCAGGGTGACCAGGCGGAGATGGGGGGACTCCCCCTTCCGGGCCTCATCCAGGTAAAAGCCGCCGGCACGGTCGCCGAGGCGCCGCACCGCCTTCTTTACCAGCGTGGTCTTGCCCACGCCGGCCGGGCCGGTAAAGAACACGTTCTTCAGGGGCCTTACCTCCTTGAAATGAAGCCCTTGGCGAAAAATAGTATAGCATGCGCCCATGCCCCCAGGCACATGTAATGAGCAGGGCCATTAAAAACTGTGTGAAGTTTACATCCAGAAGGCCGAGTGCTAAAATAACTGCAGATATGATGAATAGGGAGCGTGCGCTGAGATGAAAATTGGAAAGCGCTCCACCCGTGACGAGATCCTGGAGTTGCTGAAGCGGCACGGCAATCTGAGCGTGGACCAGATGGCTGGCCACCTCAGCATCACGCCCATGGGTGTGCGCCAGCATTTGAATATTTTGGAAAAAGATGGTCTGGTTTCCTGCCAGGCCGTTCGTAGGGGGCTCGGCCGGCCCAGCCATCTCTATTCCCTGACGGTTGCGGCCCGGGAGTACTTCCCCCAAAACTACGAGACCTTTGCCCTGACCCTGCTGGACGATATTCAGTCCAGTCAGGGCGACGACGTGGTGGACGAACTCTTCCGTCACCGTGCCGATAAGCTGGCGGAGCAGTTAAAGCAAAAGGTTTCCGGACCGGACCTCAAGACACGGGTCAGCCAGTTGGCCCAGGCTCTGGACGAGTCCGGTTCCATGACCTCCTTTGAAGAAGCCTCTGACGAGACCTTCGTTCTCACCGAGCACAACTGCGGCATCCTGGGCGTCGCTCTACATTTTCCGCAGGCCTGCCGACACGAAAGGGACCTCTTCGAACGGATCCTCGGCGCTAATGTAGAGCGGCAGGAGTGCCAATCCTCGGGACAGAACTCGTGCCGGTACATCATCACCTCGCGCCAGGGCAGTTCCGCCGCTGATTGACTCTCATCGTGAAGCGTTCCCCCAAAACCCCGGCAACGGGGTTTTGGTTTT
>CALMNP010000135.1 GCA_937868875.1 uncultured Bacillota bacterium
CGGGCGTTCCAGATCTGCTCCGGCTGAAGACCCGCAGCCAGGGCCACGTTCACCGCACGGTCCAGCCGTCCCACATCGCCGGGGCGGTGGGCGTCCGAGTCGATAGCGAAGGAGGCGCCCTCGCGGGCGGCCACCTCGGCGTAGGCCCTGGTCATAAAGCCGTGGCCGGCGTTGATCTCCAGGGCCGTGTTGCGGCGGGCGCAGGTCCTGGCCAGTTCGGCGGTGTCGATGGAGACGCGCAGCCCGGGGTGCGTCACGATGTCCACCGGGTGGCGCTCGACGATTTCCACCAAAGCCTTGGTGACCTCCACCCGCTCGCGCTCCTGCAGGGCCTTGCTGTAGCGCGACAGGGCCGTCCGGCCGAAGATCTTCCACTGGTCGGCCAGACTGCTGGCCACAATCTGAGTGTGGAAGCCGACCAGGAGCAGGTCCAGTTCCTCCACCAGCTCCGGCGGCACGTCGATCTGGCCGCGCAGGGAGATGATATTGGACTCCACGCCTGCCAGGGCCCGGATGCCCTCCAGGCGCTCGTTGTAGAAACGGACCTCGTCGATGAGCCGGCGGATTCGTCCCACGGTGGCCCGTACCCAGGGTGTGGAGCCGGGACCGTGGTCGGTGATGCCCACCATCTCCAGCCCCCGCGCCTTGCCGGCCAGCAGGTTCTCCTCCACCGTCCCCTTGCCGTGGCTGTACAGTGTATGCGTGTGAAAATCAGCGAAGATGTGCAGCCGGAATCCCTCCCTTGCTAGTCTGCCCGCGGTCGGTCCGAACCTCCCACGACAGGTTCACTCCGGCAGGCAACGCCGGAACCACCGGCGAATAGTGCTGCTATTGTCGGGAGGCGGATGCCAAGTGACCATCACGGCTGGCTTTCTTGCGGGCCTTCGCGACCTCGTCGGGCCGCAGCGGGTCTACACCGACCCGGCGGATCTGGTTGCCTATTCCTACGACGCCACCTGGGAACCGGCAAGCCCGGACGCCGTGGTGCGCGTCGCCTCGACGGAGGAGGTGTCGCGCCTCCTGGCCCTGGCGGCCGAGGCGGAGGTCCCCGTCCATCCGCGGGGGGCCGGCACCGGCCTGAGCGGGGGTGCGGTACCCCGGGGCGGTGGGCTGGTCCTGGCCCTGAACGACCTCAACCGAACCCTGACGGTGGACCCGGCCGATTCCGTGGCCGTGGTCGGCGCCGGCGTCATCACCCTTGACCTGCACCGGGCGGCCGAGGCCCGGGGCCTCTTCTATCCGCCCGACCCGGCCAGCCTGGGGGCCTGCACCATCGGCGGCAACGTAGCCGAAAATGCGGGTGGCCCGCGCTGCCTGAAGTACGGCGTCACCCGCGACTACGTACTGGGGCTGGAGGTGGTCCTGGCGGGTGGGGCGGTACTGCACCTGGGCGGCCGTACCCTGAAGAACGTCACCGGCTACGACCTGGTGCGCCTCTTCACCGGGTCCGAGGGCACCCTGGGCGTCATCACCGAGGCCACCCTGCGGCTCATCCCCCAGCCCCCGGCGCGCACCACGCTGGCCGCTCTCTACGACGACCTGACGCTGGCCGGCGAGACCGTCGTGGCCATCGGCCAGGCGGGGCCGGTACCCGCCGCCCTTGAGATTCTGGACCGGGCCTCCATCCGCTACGCCGAGGCCTACCGGCCCTCCGGTTTGGACCTCGCCGGCGAAGCCCTGCTCCTCATCGAGGTGGATGGCCCGGACTCGGCCAGTGTCCACGACCAGGCCCGCCGGCTGGAGCACGTCTGTCGCGGCAGCGGCGCGCGGCAGGTGCTGGTGGCGGAGGATGCGGCGCAGGCGGGGCGGCTCTGGCAGGTGCGGCGCAGCGTCTCTGCCGCTATCGTGCGGCTGAAGCCCACCAAGATCTCTGAGGACGCCACCGTTCCCAGAAGCCGGGTGCCCGAGATGATTCGCCGCCTGGCGGCCATCCGCGCGAAGCATGGCGTGGACCTGGTCGTTTTCGGCCACGCCGGCGACGGCAACCTGCACCCTAACATTGTGGCCAACCGCCGGGACCCGGAGGAGATGGCGCGGGTGGAGCGGGCCGTGAACGACATCTTCGACGCCGCCCTGGCCCTGGGAGGGACCCTCTCCGGCGAGCACGGCATCGGGCTGTTGAAGAGACGCTTCCTCTCCCGCCAGTTGGGGCCGGCGGAGCGAGCCGCCATGCGGGCCGTGAAGATGGCCTTCGACCCCGGGAACATCCTCAACCCGGGCAAGGCCCTGGCCCATGACGACGTCGCGGGCGAAGGCCCAGGGGCGGGCCAGGGCCTGGCGGCTGACGATGCGGGGGTGCGCCCGTGAGCGGAGGGAGGGGCGCGGTCGCCGCCGGCACAACGGGCGGGACCACCCCACTCTTTGAGCACGACCTCGACCTCTGTATGCGGTGCTCGGCTTGCGCCGCCACCTGTCCCACGTACGGGGTGCTGGGCCACGAGGGCTTCTCGCCCCGCGGCCGGGTGCAGGTGGCGGGAGCCCTGCTGGAGGGGCGGCTGGAGCCGAACCCACGCTCCCTGGAATTCCTGGATACCTGCCTCCACTGCGAGGCCTGCCGTACCGCCTGCCCCAACGACGTGCCGGTCACCCGCCTGGTCGACCTCGCCCTCGACCTGCCCGACTTCAAGCCCCTGGGCCCGGCCCCCAACCGGGCCGTCCGGCTGATGCTCTGGGCCGTGGCCCATCCCTGGACCCTGGCCCTGCTGCGGCCGGGCCTCTGGCTCTGGCAGAGGCTGAGGCTGGGCCGCCTGGCAAAGAGCGCCGGCCACCGGGTCCCCTGGCTGGCCTCGTTGGCCGAAGTGGCGGCGGGCCTGCCCCCCATGCCCTCCCCCTTCCGTCCGGCCCTGCCGGCTCGGCGCGCACCGGCCCTGCCGGCTCCGCTTGCGCCAGCCCGGCGGCCGCAGGCAGGGTCGGGCCGGGTTGCCTTCTTCCTGGGCTGCGTCCAGGAGGCGGTCTTTGCCGAAACCAACCGGGCCAGCATCTGCCTGCTGCAGGCCGCCGGCCTGGAAGTGGCGTCCGCCCCCGGGCAAGGCTGCTGTGGCGCCCTGCACCTGCACCAGGGGCGGGTGAACGACGCCCGGTCAATGGCCCGGCGCAACATCGCCGCCTTCGAGGCCGCCGGCCCGGAGTGGGTGGTCAACAGCGCCGGCGGCTGCGGTGCGACCCTGCGAGAGTACGGGAGTCTCCTCGCCGGCGACCCCGAGTGGGCTAGCCGCGCTGCGGCTTTCTCCAGCCGCGTGCGGGACATCAGCGATTTCCTGGCCGGCCTGCCGCTGAGCGGCGGCGAGGGCGGGACAGGCCGGGACGGCCCCGAGCCGCACCGGCCCCGGTCGACTCCCCTGCCCCTGCGCGTAACCATTCAGGATTCCTGCCACCTGGTCCATGTGCAGGGAGTCCGCTCGCCGCTCCGCACGCTCCTCACCCCCGTGGCCGGGCGCGGGCTGGTCGAACTGCCCCGGCCGGACCAGTGCTGCGGCTCGGCCGGGGTCTATAACCTGGAGCGCACGGAACTGGCCCTGGCCATTCTGGACCGCAAGATGGAGGACGTGAAGTCGACGGGGGCGGACGTGGTAGTGACGGCGAACCCCGGCTGCACCCTGCAGCTGCGCCTCGGCGTGGCCAGGGCCGGCCTGACGGGGCAGGTGCGGGTTCTGCACGTGGCGGACCTGCTCTGGGAGTCCGTGCGCCCGACCGAGTCCGAGCGGAAGGGGGGCGGGAGCCGTGGATGAAATGCGCCTGGCCCTGGTGCGTCAGGTCTTCCCCCGGCCCAGGGCGCAGGACCCGGTCGGGCTGGTGGAGGCCGAGGCCCTGAGGCTGTTGGAGAACTGGCGGCAGAAGCGCGGACTCCCGCCCACCGGCTGGCGCCTTGGCATTCCGGTAGGCAGCCGGGGCATCAACCGACTGCCGGAACTGGTGGCGGCTCTGGTTCGGGCAGCCGTCCGGGCCGGCGCCGAGCCCTTTCTGGTGCCGGCCATGGGCAGCCACGGGGGCGGCACACCCGAAGGTCAGGTCCGCCTCCTGTGGCACCTGGGCGTCACGGAGGCCTCCACCGGGGCGCCGATTCTGGCCGGCTCGGACGTGGTTTCTCTGGGCGAGGCGCCCGGCGCCGGGACCGTCTACGCCGATGGCCGCCTGGCACAGGCGGACGCGGTACTGCTTCTGAACCGGGTCAAGCCGCACACGTCGTTTCACGGGCCGGTGGAGAGCGGTCTGCTCAAGATGTTGGCCGTGGGCATCGGCAAGGCCCCGAGCGCGGCGGCCTTCCATAGCCTGCCGCCGGAGGCCCTGTCGCCGGCCATTCTGGAGCGAAGCCGCGTGGCACTGCGAGCCCTGCCCGTGGCCGGCGGCGTTGCCGTGGTGGAGAACGGCTACGACGAGGCGGCTCTGGTGCAGGGGCTCCTGCCTGAGGAGATGGAGTCCGTTGAGACGTCTCTGCTGGAGCAGGCGCGGCAGTGGCTGCCCCGCCTGCCCGTAGAGGACCTGGACCTGCTCATCGTCGACAGCATCGGCAAGAATTTCAGCGGCACCGGCATGGACACCAACGTCGTCGGGAGGCTCCGGATCGACGGCCAGCCAGAGCCCTCCAGTCCCCGCATCCGGCGGATTCTGGCAAGGGGGCTGTCGCCCGAGACGGATGGCAACGCCTATGGCATCGGCCTGGCGGACTTCACCACCCGCCGCGCCCGGGAGCAGGCCAGGCCCGAGGCCACCTACGCCAACGCCCTGGCCACCGGCTTCCTGCGCCGGGCCATGTGGCCGCTCATCCTGGACGACGACCGGCAGGCCCTGGCGGCCGCCGCCGAGAGCCTGAAGCGGCCCCCGTCAGGGCTGACCGCCTTGCGTATAGCCAACACCCTGTCCCTCGAGAGGCTGTGGGTATCCGACACCGTCCTGGCGGGCCTGCTGGCGTCGGGCCGCGCGGAGATGCTGGCGGAGCCGGCACCGCTACGGTTTGGGCCGGACGGCAGCCTTCTGGCGGGTGAACCTTCAGACTAGTCGAACACCCGGCAGGGGTTCGGTCGGATCGCGTCGAATCTGGACGCGAGGCGATGTCCGATGAAGCCCCTTCCCCGTTGCCTCTTTCAGCCGCTGCAAGCCCTGGTGCAGGCCTGGGAAGGTATCGAGATCGTAGGTGAGGCGGCGGCGGTGGACCAGCTCGTCTCCCGGCTGCCCGAGGATGAGGTGCCGGAGTGGCTGCCTCCGTTGCTGGCCCGTATGCTGCGCGCCCGCAGCCATGCCGAACTGGAGGAGTGCCGCCGAGAGGTGGCCGGCCACCTGCAGGAAGAACTGCCGCGGGGCACCTGGCCTCCGGGCTAAGGAGGCCGCCGCAACGGGCGTCCGCCTTCGGGTCGGCCGCGACTCCTCGTCTTACACCGCAATCGGACACATAGGATAGACCGCCGGGACTCCGGCGGTCTTCTTCCTATGGGGGGATTTCGCATGATGCGTCGCCTGCTCTGGCTGATCGCTGTGGCCGCCGTCGTCGGTCTGGCCTGGGCGATTCGGCTTGCCCTCCGGCCCGACCTCCCGGCGCGCTACCGGGGACTGTCCAACCCCGTTCCCAACGCCAATTCCAACCTTCTCACCGGCCGCCGCCTGTACGTCCTCAACTGTGCCTTCTGCCACGGCGTGGGCGGCCGGGGCGACGGCGTGCCGGCAGCGGGGCTTTCGCCCCGCCCTGCCGACCTGATACAGGAGGCAGCTAAGTCCTCCGACGCCAGGTTGTACTACCGCATCAGCGAGGGCGAGCGCCTCACCGGGATGCCGGCCTGGAAGGACATCCTCAGCGACCAGCAGCGCTGGATGGTGGTCCTCTACCTGCGGCACCTGGCGGGCGAGCCTCCGAGCGGCACCATGCCTGGAGTTCCCGATCCGGATTAGCTCTATGGCCCGACCTGAACCGGCCGCTGCCCCGCCGCGGCGGCGGCCGCTCCGGCCGCCCTGTAAACAAAGGGCGCTCCGGCTGCCATGAAAAAAGGGCGCTCCGCCTGGGGCGGGGCGCCCTGTCCTGTGCCGTTTCGACGTGAGCTTACTGGACGATGAGCTTGGCGGTCATGCCCGAGTCCTTGTGGCCGGGCTCGAAGCAGTAGATCGTAAACTCGCCGGTCTTGTTGGGGGTGAAGGTCACCTTGCCGCTCTGCCCGGCGGGGATCGAGTCGCTCTTGGCGCCGAACTCGTCGACCTCGAAGCTGTGGGCCACGGAGCCCTGGTTGACGAGGTTGACCGTCACCGCTTCACCCTGCTTGACGGTGACCTCCTTGGGCTCAAAGGCAAACTCGGTCATCTTCATGTCGATCGTCTTGCCGGCGGCGCCGCCAGACTTGCTGCCGCCACCACAGGCGGTCAGGAGAACCGCCGCCATCACGAGGACAAGACCCAGCGCCAATACGCTTTTCTTCACTTTTGCAACTTCCCCCTTTAGATTCTAAATCCATTAGGTAGTATAGCACAATCCTGGGAAGAAGATGGGTAATGTGGTGCTAGTCTGAAATTAATATATCACTAACTTGCAAAAGGCCGCAACAACAGGAGCGAGCAACGTGATTGTCCCCGCCCCTGGGTTGTCCTCCCAGCCGGACAGACCAACGAAGGGAGAGGCATCTGCCTCTCCCTTCCTGCATTCACGGCGTCACGACAGGGGTATG
>CALMNP010000136.1 GCA_937868875.1 uncultured Bacillota bacterium
AGACAGACGCGGAAGGCTTCCGCCGTGAGCCGGTCCAGCGGAGGCTCAGCCTCTGTTCGCTTTCTCACCGCTTCCGCGGGATGGTGAGGGTCTGCCAGTCAGCAGACTTGAGCGCTTTGGCGATGTAGATGATCTGGCCGACATGGTAGGAGTAGTGGAACATCTGCCGCTCGATCGCCTGGATCACTGAGTGCGGCTGGTTCCGGATGGTCACCGTCCGCAGGAGGTCAGCCTCGCCGATCTGGTCCAGGGTGGTGAGGAACCGGTCCCACCCGGTCTTCCAGACGGCCATTACTTCCGCTCGGGTCGGCGCCGGGCTCTCGAACTCTTCGTCCCGCTGCCGGTTCGGCTTCTCGCCGTCCGTCGTGAAGAAGTCGGTCCACCGGGAGAGCATGTTTCCGCTCAGATGCTTGATGATGATCGCGATGCTATTCGACTCGGGGTCGGGCGCCCAGAAAAGCTGATTGTCCGAAAGTTGGTCAATGGCCCGCTCGGCCTGGCCTTTCATCTCCAAGAAGCGCTCTCTCACGGCCTTCAGGTACTCGGCCCCCACACTGGCGCTGCTAGTTGTCATGTCGCCTACCTCCTGAAATCTCTGCGGATGGCTTATGCCCGGACCTTGACGCCGCCTGCTGCAGGCCCAGCTCGAAGGTGGTGCAGATGCGGTAGCCGCCTTTACTCACGTCCTCGGCGACAGCCTACGGCACCCGCACGGGTTCGCGTCCCGGCGGGCCGCCGGCGTTGACCATCGCCTGCACCTGGGCGAGGATGGCGTCGACGCCGACCTTGTTCAGGCCGCCCTCCGGCAGGATGATATCGGCGAACTTCTTGGTGGGCTCGACGAACAGCTCGTGCATGGGCTTGACCGTGTGCTCCCATTGGGCGAGCACGGAATCCAGAGTGCGGCCTCGCTCAGCGATGTCACGACGGATGCGGCGGATCAGGCGGACGTCGTAGTCGGTGTCGACGAAGACCTTGAAATCCAGAGTCTCGCGGATGCGCGGGTCGTGGAGGACCAGGATGCCCTCGACCACCACCAGGGGGCCGGGCTCCAGGAAGACGCCGCGGTCAAGGCGGGAGTGGATGGAGAAGTCGTAGACGGGGCAGACGGCGTGCCGGCCCTCCTTGAGAGCCAGGAGCACGTCCAGGAAAAGGTCCGTGTCGAAGGCGTCGGGGTGGTCATAGTTGAGGCAGGCCCTTTCCTCAAAGGTGAGGTCGGGGTGGTTCTTATAGAAGGAATCCTGTTGCAGCAGCAAGGCTTGTCCAGGCAGGGTGTTGATGAGCGCCTGGGCCACCGTGGTCTTGCCCGAACCGGTGCCTCCTGCAATGCCAACGAGTACGGCCATGATTTGGCCTCCCACAACCATAGTTCTACAACGGTAGCTTTTCCACGGCCTCCGCAAACTCCTGCAGATGGGCGGAGAATGGACGGTTTCGGCGCGGCCACCCAACCCCATGGCAGGTACGGGGCGGCCCGTGGAGAAGGACTAGGCAGGTTGTTCTCGCCTGAAACCGGACACATTGTGGCTAAATCTGTCTTTCTTTCAATCCTGGGGGGTTTTTGGTATAATGTCCGCCATGGAACTTTGGTTTACGGAAAAGCAAACGGATAACCTCCGCATGAGTTATCGCCTCGGCTCGACCCTGATCACGGAAAGAACTGAGTACCAGGAGTTGGCCGTGGTGGACACCCTGCAGTACGGGCGGATGCTCATCCTGGACGATTTCGTCATGACCACGGAGAAGGACGAGTTTGTCTACCACGAGATGATCAGCCACGTACCCCTCTTCACCCACCCCAACCCCAAAGAAGTCCTGGTGGTGGGCGGGGGCGACGGCGGCGTCATCCGCGAGGTCCTGAAGCATAGCTCCGTGGAGCGGGCCGTTCTGGCGGAGATTGACCCCAAGGTCATCCAGCGGTCCAGGGAGTGGCTGCCCTCCATCAGCAAGGCCCTGGACGACGAGCGCTGCGAGCTGATGGTGGGCGATGGCATCGCCCACGTCAAGGAGCATAAAAAGGCCTACGATATCATCATTTCGGACTCGACCGACCCCATCGGGCCGGCCGTAGGCCTGTTTGAGGAGGACTTCTACCTGTCCTGCTGGGAGGCGCTGAAGGACGACGGCATTTTTGTCGCCCAGACGGAGTCGCCGTTTCTGCACGGGGACCTCATCCGGCAGACGTTCCAACGGATCTCCTCGGTGTTCCCCATCACCCGGCTCTACCTGGCCACGATCCCGACCTACCCGGGCAGCCTCTGGAGCTTCACCATCGGTTCCAAGGTCCACGACCCCCTGGGGGACACCCGTCTGCCGATGGCCATTCCGATTGAAACCAAGTACTACTCGCCGGCGATTCACCAGGCGGCGTTCACCCTACCTCCTTTCGTAGAAAGGCTGATTCGCAAGTGATCAACGAGAAGCTCCAGCGGCTGGGCGTCTTCCACAAATCGGGCGACGACTACCAGGCCGCCAAGGGCGTCATCTTCGGCATGCCGATGGACTTCACAACGTCCTTCCGGCCCGGCACCCGGTTTGGTCCGGCGCGCATCCGCGAGGCCTCGTACGGGTTGGAGGAGTACAGCTTCAAGCTGCATAAGGCCCTGTCGGACAAGACCTATTTCGATGCGGGCGACGTCTTCTGCCCCTTCGGCAACGTCGACCAGTCCCTGGCCAACATCGAAGAGGTGGCCGACCAGGTGGTCCGCGACGGCAAGACCCCCCTGGCCCTGGGCGGCGAGCACCTCTGCACTCTGCCCGTGCTGCGGGCGGTGCACCGGCGCTACCCCAACCTGGCGGTGGTCCACCTGGACGCCCATGCCGACACGGCGGACACGCTGTTCGGCGAGCGCTTCTCCCACGGCACCTTCCTGCGGCGCGCCGCCGAGGAGTTCCTGGGGGCCAGGAACCTCTACCAGTTCGGCATTCGCTCCGGCACCGAGGACGAGTGGGTCTTCGGCCGGGAGTACGCCCACCTCTATGACCACGAAATCTTCCCGCACCTGCCGAAGGTGCTGGAACAGCTGAAGGGCCGCCCCATCTACGTGACGCTGGACATCGACGTCTGCGACCCGGCGGTGGCCCCCGGCACGGGCACGCCGGAGCCGGGCGGAGCCACGGCCAAGGAGATTCTGGAGGCCGTCTGGTCCCTGGAGGGTTCCAACGTGGTGGCCTTCGACCTGGTGGAGGTCCTTCCCGCCCTGGACGAGAGCGACCGCACCTCCGTGCTGGCCGCCAAGCTGATGCGGGAGGCCATCCTGACCATTCTGTAGCAAGTTAGGGCGTGAGAGCATGATGGTCGAGATCAAGGAGCGGCTGCGCCAGGCTCTGGCGGCGGCCGCCCAAAAGGCCCGGCAGGCCGGGGACCTCACCGTGGAGACCTTGCCGGAGGTGGTCATCGAGGAGCCCAAGGAACGGGCTCACGGCGACCTGGCCACCAACCTGGCGATGATCCTCACCCGCCTGGAGAAGAAGAACCCGCGCCTGGTGGCCGAGACCATCCTGCGGCACCTGGACCTGACCGGCACCTTCGTCGCCGGGGCCGACATCGCCGGGCCCGGCTTCATCAACTTTCGCCTGGATCCGGCCTGGATGGGCGAGGCCGTCCGGCAGGCCCTGCAGGCGGGCGAAGGTTACGGGCGCAGCGCCGTCGGCGAGGGTCAGCGGGTGCTGGTGGAATTCGTCTCCGCCAACCCCACCGGCCCCCTGCTGGTGGTGCAGGCCCGGTCCGCCGCCCTGGGCGACGCGCTCTGCAACCTCTTGGACGGGGCCGGCTTTCGGCCCCAGCGGGAGTTCTACTGCAACGACGCCGGCAACCAGCTCAGCAAGCTGGCCCTTACCATGGAAGTCCGGCTGCGGCAGCTTCTGGGCGAGTCGGTGGAACTGCCGGAGGAGGCCTACCCGGGCGAGTACGTCATTGACCTGGCCCGCGAGGTGATGGAGGGCAAGGCGCCGGAGATTCCGGATGGGAAGGCCATCCTGGACCAGCCGGAGGAGATTCGGCGCGACCGCCTGGGCACCTACGCCGTCCGCCGCACCACCGATGAACAGAAGGCGGTCCTGGCCCGCTACGGTGTGCGCTTCGACCAGTGGGTGTCGGAGCGGTCCATCCGCGACGAGGGCTGGCCGGAGAAGGTCGTGTCTCTGCTGAAGGAGCGCGGCCACACCTACGAGGCGGAGGGGGCCGTCTGGTTCCGCTCCACCGCCTTCGGCGACGACAAGGACCGGGTTCTGGTCCGCGGCGACGGCACGTTCACCTACGTAGTGCCGGACATCGCCTACCACCTGAACAAGTTCGAGCGGGGCTTCGACCAGGTGATCGATATCCTGGGCCCCGACCACTATGGCTACATCGCCCGCATGCGGGCGGCCCTGGCCGCCCTGGGCAAGCCGGCGGAGCGCTTTGAAGTGCTCATCAGCCAGTGGATCCGGCTGGTGCGCAGCGGCGAGGCGGTCTCCTCCTCCAAACGCGCGGGCAACCTGTTCCTGCTGGAGGACCTTCTGGAAGACGTCGGTCCCGACGCCGCCCGGTTCTTCGTCCTGATGCGCAGCGCCGACACCCACATGGACTTCGACCTGGACCTGGCCAAGCTCCAGTCCCAGGAAAACCCGGTGTTTTATGTGCAGTACGCCCACGCGCGCATCGCCAGCATCCTGCGGCAACCGGAGGCGGAACCCCTGAAGGGCGACCTCACAGCGGCGAACTTCAGCCTTCTGACCGATCCCTCGGAGCAGGAACTGATTCGCCACCTGGCCACCTTCCCGGAGGTGGTGGCGGGGGCGGCCTTGGCCCGCGAGCCACACCGCGTCGCCCGCTACGCCACGGACCTGGCCGCCTTCTTCCACGGCTTCTACACCCGCTGCCGGGTGCTGACCGACGACCAGGCCCTCAGCCAGGCGCGCCTGGCCCTGGCGGAGGCGACGCGCCTCACCCTGCACAACGCCCTGGCGGTGCTGGGGGTCTCGGCGCCGGAGCGGATGTAGTCTGATCAGGCTCTCACGAACGCTATAGGAGCAACAAGACGGCGGCGGGCCTGCGGGTCCGCCGCTTTGCGCGGGGCCGTGGCGCGTGCGGCCGCGTCGATGCCCGCCGCGGGACCACCGGGGGCCGCGTGGTAAGGGTGTGCCGAAAACTTAGCAGGCGGCTCAGGTGACCCGGGCAGGCAGGAGGCCGGACGGGGAGCGGCGAATCGCAGTAACCATCCGGGGATATCGGGAGGCTACACCATGGCTGAGGGAACCGGTGGAGACGCGCGCCGCAGCCCGGGTGCCCAAAAACGGGCAGGGCCGCGCCTGGGGCTCGCCCTGGGGGGCGGCGCGGCGCGCTGCCTTGCCCACATCGGTGTGCTCCAGGTGCTGCAGGAGAACCAGGTGCCCGTTCATCTCATCGCCGGGACGTCGGGCGGGGCCCTGGTGGGTGCGCTCTACGCCGCCGGGCTCGACCTCAAGTGGATCGAGGAACTGGCGGTTCGCATCAACTGGCGGCACCTGGTGCGGCTCAACTTGCGCCGCGACGGCCTCCTGGATACGGAGGGCCTGGAGCGGTTCGTCGCCACGCTCATCAAGGACCAGACCTTCGACCAGCTGCGGGTTCCCCTTACCTGCGTGGCCGTGGACCTGACCTCCGGCGAGGAAGTCATCCTGGGAGACGGCCGCGTGGCGCCCGCCGTCCGCGCCAGCGCCTCCATGCCGGCCATCTTCCTGCCTGTGCGCTACCACGACCGGGTGCTGGTGGACGGCGGCGTCCGGAACAACGTGCCCGCCAATGTTGCACGGAGCATGGGCGCGGACGTGGTGGTGGCGGTGGACGTCAGCAGCCGCGACAAGCGCCTGGGCGAACCGCCCAAGAACCTGGTGCAGGTTTTCATGGCCAGCTACGACATCATGCAGGAGGCCCAGACGACACGGGTTCTGCAGGACGCGGACGTCATCGTGAAGCCGGACTCGACCCAGATGAGCGGCTTCGACCTGGACCACGTGCGGGAGTACGTTGAGGTGGGCCGGGCCGCGGCCCTGGAGGCTCTGCCCCAGATTCAGGCCCGCCTGGCCGAAGCCGGCCGGGTGCTGGAACGGCTGGGCGGCGTGGGCGCCAGCAGCCAGGTGGACCTGGCGCGGCGGCGTGAGGCAGTGCCGGACGGCGGCTCAGGGCGCGAGGGCTCGGACACGGGCCCGAACGGCGACCCGACCGCGGGGAACCACTGACATGCCAGGCCAGCAGCTGGATGCAGCCCTGCTCCAGGCCATCCTGGGCGCCATCGACGAGGGCATCCACGTGGTCAACCGCCAGGGCATCACCATCTTCTACAACCA
>CALMNP010000137.1 GCA_937868875.1 uncultured Bacillota bacterium
CCGGCTCAGCGCCAGGTGGCCACGGGCAGCTGCGTTCTGTACTGGCGGCTGAGCTCCACGTATCCCTGGACGGCCGTCGGGTTGATCTCACGGTACTCCGTGGGCACCGCCGGCAGGTCGTCCGCCTCCTCCTGGCGCCAGATGGTCTGCCCCGGCGCCACGAACCGGCCCGGGGGGATGCGGACGCCCCCCGTCACCGTGGCGCCGTGCATGATGACGCTGTCGTCGCCGATGTCCGCCGTGTGAAGCAGGGCTCCCTCGCCTATGTAAACGTTGTGGCCAACGCGCAGGGGGCCGTGGAGGACGGCGTTAGGGAGGCAGGTTACCTCGCTGTCCAGGTAGACCGACCACTGCCGGCCATCCCCTTCCACGAACTGCCCCGGCTCGCCGTGCACCACCACGTTGTCCTGGATGGAGGAGCGGGGGCCAATGTGGAAGGGGCTGCCGTAGTCCGCCCGGATCACCGAGCCAAAGCCGATGAAAACATCCTCGCCCGCTTCCACATGGCCGAGCACGGTGGCGTGGGGGGCCACGAAGATGGTCGGGTCCAGCCTGGGGTAGGAGGAGGCGGGGATATGGGAGGACACCGGGTTGAAGGAAATGGTGCTCTGGATGTCCAGCGCGCTGGGTGGCAGGTTCGTGGGAGGCTCCGGGGCGGCGGTCTGGAACTGAACCGCCGGGCCTGCCTCTTCCAGGGCCGGCGCGTACGGCACAGGCACCACCTGCAGGGGCATCCCCTGCATCGAGGCCTGCGCGTTCATCCAGGGCGGCAGAGGCAGGGGCGGCAGCGAGGTGGACGGGGTGGGGAAGGAACCCGGGACGGGCATGCCCGCCGGGGACGGGTAAGGCAGTCCGTAGGGTCCCGGCCCCGGCCGCCAGCCCTGGGGCATACTGGGAAACAAGGACATCCCTCCTCGGGCGTGTAACTCATCCTAGGGTATGCACCACGGCCGGAACGGGAAGAGCCGGCCGGGAACGAGGTGACTACGTGCGCGTATTGTTGATGCAGGGAGACGAAATGAAGGTGCTGCGGGGCTCCGACGCGGAGGCGTTCGCCCAGGAGGGGCGGCCCGAGGACGGGGCCCACGTCTGGGTGGACGTGGAGGCGTCTGAGATCTCCCGTCTAGCCGAGCCCTGGGGGCTGCACCGTCTGGCCGTGGAGGATTGTCAGAACCAGGCTCAGCGTCCCAAGCTGGACGAGTACGAGGACCACAGCTTCCTGGTCGCCAATGTGGCTCGTGACTGGACGGGCCGGCGCATTCACATCGACGAGTTGGACTTCTTCATAGGCGGTCGCTTCCTGTTGACCAGTCACGAGGGAGTCTCGCCGGCAGTGGATGCCGTCTTCGAGGGCGTGGCCCAGGGCAGCCACCACCCGCCGGTGGGGGAGTTGCTCTATAAGCTGCTGGATGCCGCCGTGGACAGCTTTTTCCCGGCTCTCGACGAGATCGGAGACCAGCTTGAGGTCCTGGAAGAGCAAATCCTCGGCCGCCGCGACCGGGGGGCCATGGAGGAACTGTTCGTCCTCAAGCGCAAGTTGCTGCGCATCCGCAAGGTGCTTCTGCCCCAGCGCGACCTCATCCACTCCCTGACTGTCCGCGACCTGCCGGTGGTGGACGAGAAGCTGAAGCGGTACATGATGGACGTCTACGACCACGCCATGCGGCTGGCGGAGCTGGCCGAGACCTACCGAGACCTGGTCTCCTCCGCCCTGGAGGCGCATCTCTCTGCTGTGGCTAACCGCACCAACGACACCATGAAGGTGCTGGCGGCGGTGTCCGTGATCTTTCTCCCCCTGACCCTGATCGCCGGGGTCTATGGCATGAACTTCGACAACATTCCCCTGGGGACGGCGCCCTATGGCTTTCATGCCGTCGTCGCCGCCATGATCGTCATCATGCTGGTCATGGCCTACTACTTCCGGCGGAAAGGGTGGCTCTGACCCGAGTTGCCTTTAAACAATTTATCGTGCACAATATTCTTAGACAGATCGCGGGACGGATCGGCACCGCCGGCAACGAACCATGCGCCCATCGCCGGCGGGCGAACCGGCCCTGAGAGGAGTGACGATCATGCCTACCCAGGAGGAAGTCCTGAAGGCGTTGGAGGTAGTGAAGGACCCGGAAATCGGTTACAACATCGTGGACCTCGGTCTGGTCTACGACGTGGACATCAATGGCGACCGGGTCGACATCACCATGACCCTGACCGCCCCGGGTTGTCCCGTGGCGGGAATGATCACGGACGAGGCCAAGTCCGTCGTCCGATCCCTGCCGGGCGTGAGCGAGGCCGAGGTCCATCTGGTCTGGGAACCGTTCTGGACGCCTGACCGCATGAGCCCGCGTTTGAAGAAGATGCGGGAAATGGGGATCTACTAGCA
>CALMNP010000138.1 GCA_937868875.1 uncultured Bacillota bacterium
GTGGCGGCCACGCCGTCCAGCAGGGCCTTGATGGTCAGCAGGCGGAAGTCGCCGGTCAGGCCGTCCTGAAAGGAGCCCAGGATAGCCATGGGGCCGACGCAGAACACCAGGCTGGCCATGACGAAGCCGCGGCTGAAGTTGCCCCCGCCGGCGCGAGCGGGCACTGCGGGGACCTTGGGGTCGGCCGAAGAGGCCGCCGCCTCCGCTGCCCCCTGCTCCACCGTGGTTCTCTCCGCTGAAGCGTCTGCGCCGGAGGTCGGAGCGGGCGAACTATTGCGGGGCCGGGCCAGGCGTTGCTCCAGCCGCTGACCCAGCCGGTTCAGCCGGAGGTCCAGGTTGAGAGCCTCGCCCAGGATGCCGCCCAGGACCAGGCTGACGGTGACCGTCAGGATGTTGACGTTCTTGGTGAGCAGGGCCATCTGCAAGGCGATCACCGCCGTGGTGAGACCAAGCGCCTGCATGATCAGTTCGCGAAAGCGAGGCGCGAGCCGGCCTCCCAGCGTTGTGCCCAAGAGACTCCCCGCCAGGATGGTGGTTACGTTGATGAAGGTGCCGGTCATGATTGCCTCCCGTCGATTTTTCCGCGGGATGGGCCTGGCTCATCCCGCGGACGGACATTCACGGTAATTCCACCGCCTGGCGGGAAATCCTGCAGGAAAGGGATTGCTTGAGCCCGCGCCGAAGGCCTACGGGTATGAGCAGGGAGGTTGAGGTGGCATGACCATGCGCGTGGGTTACATTGGCCTCGGCATCATGGGCCGCTCCATGGCTCACAACATCCTGAAGGCAGGGTTCCCTCTCGTCGTCTACAATCGTACCCCGGAACGGGCCCGCGGCCTCGTGGAGGAAGGGGCGGTTCAGGCGGCCTCCCCCCGTGAACTGGCCGCCCAGGTGGACGTCATCTGTTCCTGCGTCACCGGTCCTCATGACGTGGAGGAGATCGCCCTCGGCCCAAAGGGCCTCATTCATGGGATGAAGCCCGGATCTGTGTACGTGGATCTCTCCACCATTCTGCCGGAGACCGCCCGACAGGTGGCCCGCCGCGTCCGCGAAGCCGGGGGCGAGATGTTGGACGCGCCCGTGACGGGCGGTGATACGGGGGCCAGGAACGGCACCCTCACCATCATGGCCGGCGGCAGCAGGGACGCGTTTGACCGCGTCCTGCCGGTGCTGGAGGCCATGGGCAAGAAGATCGTCTGGGTGGGCGAGAACGGCCAGGGGCAGACCCTCAAGCTCATCAACAATCTGATCGGCGGCGTCAACCTGGCGGTGGCGGCCGAGGGCCTGGTGATGGGTGTCAAGGCAGGCCTGCCGCTGGACGTTCTGGGCGACGTGCTCCTGTCCGGCTCCGCCCGCTCCTTCTCCCTGGAGGCGATGGTGGACAGGGCCGGGCGCCGCTTTTTCGACCCCGGCTTCAAGGTCAAGGACCGGTTGAAGGACTTCCGCCTCGCTTTGGAAGCCGCGCGGTCCCTGGAAGTGCCGCTTCCCGCCACAGAAGTGGTGGAGCAGTGGACCTCCCGCCTGATGGAGATGGGCCAGGCGGAGGCGGACCAGGCGGCCTATCTGCTGCTGCTGGAACAACTGACCGGGGTGCAAGTGGGCCCCTCCCGGAAGTAGGAGGCAGGCGGCGGTGATCATTCGCGACCCCGTACAGGGGGACATTGAATTCAGCCAGGGCGAGCGGCGGGTCCTGGACACCCCTGAGATTCAGCGCCTGCGCGGCATCAAGCAGTTGGGCACCGCCCACCTGGTCTACCCTGGCTGCGTCCATACCCGTTTCGATCACTCCCTGGGGACCCTGGCCATGGCCAAGCGTATCGTCGCCGCTCTGCGGAAGAACGGGTATGACGTTTCGGCGGAGGACGAGGAGGCGGTGGGCGTCACCGCCCTGGTGCACGACGTCAGTCACATTCCCTTCGGCCACACCTTTGAGGACGAGCGCAGCATCTTCCCACGCCACGACAACCCGCGCCGACTGGAGGCCTTCCTCTCCGCCGGCCAACTGGGTCACGTGCTCTACGAATTGGGCCTGCAGGAGACCGTCCTCAAGTTCCTGACGGCCAAGAAGGGCGAGGGCGACTGGCGGGCGGAGGTGGTGGCCAGTACCATCGACGCCGACCTGCTGGACTACCTGCGGCGCGACTCTTACTTCGCCGGTCTCTCCCAGGCCTATGACGACCGCATCCTCTCAGCCTTCACCCTGGACGGGGACAGGCTGGTGATGTCCATGGTCAAGCACCACATGGACCGGCCCGACACGCGCTCTGAGATCATGCACCTGCTGCGCATGCGGTACTTCCTGACGGAGCGGGTCTACACCCACCACGCCAAGATCGCCAGCGGCGCCATGATCAGCAAGGCGGTGGAGCTGGCGGTGGGCTACGGTCTTCGAGAGGAGCACCTCTACGGCCTCACCGACGCCACTTTCTTCGATTTCCTGGCTCGCTTCAGGGGAACGGCCGCGGCGCCCGACCCGGCCGTGGCCGACCTGCTTACCGCGGTGCTGGAGCGGCGCCTGCTGAAGCGCGCCTACGTGCTCACGGCCGTGGGGCTGGGCGACCGCCGTCACCAGTTGATCGCACGCTACAGTGGCCTGGGGTCGGCCCGCGAAGAGCTGGAGGAGCGCATCCGCCAGGCCCTTGGCCTGGCGCCGGGTCAGGTTGTGGTGTATTGCCCGCCGGCCTGGAACTTCAAGGAGGTGCTGGTGCCGGTCAAGACCAGCCGCGGCGTCTTCCCGCTGGGTGAGCTGGACCAGCCGCTGGCCGGCGAGGCCCACACCATGCGCCAGCAGTACGAGCTTCTCTGGAGGTTCTTTGTCTTCGTGCCGGCGGCCCAGGCGGTGCGGGCCGGGCGGGTCTGCGAGGACCTGCTGGGAGAGCGCAACGAGTATACCGTCTCACGCTAGCCGGCGTGACCGCGTTCCAATCCGGTGGGGCGGCCGTCTAGCGGCTTCGCCAGAGGTCGGCGAGACTCAAGGACTGCGTGAGCCGGGTGCCCCGGGGGTCCATGTCCTCCGGCATCCAGGTCAGCCGGAGCGTCGACTGTTCCAGCAGACGAATGGCCTCATCGCGATTCAGCCTGGAGAGCTTGAGACCGAAGGAGAGGGTGCGGCTGGTCTGCGGCGGCCAGTAGTCCACCTCCAATCCCTCCAGCAGCGGATCCCAATAGGTGGTGCGGCTCATACTCTCCTTCAGCCCCGGCGGCAGAAGCAGGGCCAACTGCACGCGCCGCGCCGCTTCGGCGCTGGCGTTCTCCATGGACAACTGTACCTCCAGCGTGGCAGGCGTTCCGGCCATATAATTCAGGGACGACACCCTGGCGGTCCAGGGCCTGGTCGCGGGCGCCACCGCCGGCCGCGCCGGCGCAGCAACAAGGCGCAGGCCGATCAGGATCCCGGTCAGGATAAGGAAGAGGGACAGGCGGTTCGGCCTCGGCTCCTGACGCGGGGCTGGCCGCCCGACTTGTCCCGGCGTGATGCGCATGGGTTGCCCCTCCTTCACCTCACCCTACGCTGGTGGGGGGCGGTCTCATGCCATAATCGCCTGATTCGCCGACGGGGAGGCCGCCGGCCGGCGGGCCTTGTCCTGTTCCGGGGCGACCGCTATAATGGACCTACAACTGCATAGGCCGCCAGGTGCCGCCCGGCTCGTCCGGGCGGATAATAGGGAAGCCGGGTAGCGCAGGTTTTCGGTCCTTCTTCCCAGGGGAGGGGTCGGAGCAGTCTTGCGTGGAGCCGGCGCGGTCCCGCCACTGTGTCCGGGAGCGTTCAGACGCGTCCACTGCTCGTCCAACGGCAGGCTGTCACAGCCGTCCGTCGCGGGTGGGAAGGGGTCTGAAGGCGATGAACGGGAGCCAGGAAACCTGCCTGGAATCGCGGCTGCTACGGCAGCCGTCCGGCGTGTTACCTGCACCTTCGTGGAAAGGGGGCCAGGCGCCAGCACATCGTGCTAGCTTGCCAAAAGACCCCGGTCCTCGGACCGGGGTTTTCGTTTCGTTTTCCGTCCCACCTACTCTTGACTAAGGGGGATTCTTCCATCATGCAGAAGCGCAGATGGATCGCCTTGATCACCGCCCTGCTGGCCGTTGCCCTGCTGGCGGGTTGTGCCTCCGCCCCTGCGCCGGCTCAGCCGCCCGCCCCACCGGCCCCTTCTTCCCAGACCCAGAGCGCGGTGCAGTACCCGCTGTCCGTCGTCGACAGCCTGGGCCGGACCGTCACCCTGCCCCAACAGCCGCAGCGCATCCTCTCCCTGGCTCCCAGCAACACCGAAATCCTCTTTGCCCTGGGCCTGGGCGATAAGATCGTCGGTACCGACAACTTCTCCGATTACCCGGAGGAAGCTAAGGCCAAGGATAAGGTGGGCGGGCTCATCGACCCCAACCCGGAGATGATGCTGGCCCTGAAGCCGGACGTGGCCTTCGCCATCGGCGGCAGCGACAAGCAGTACGCCAAGCTGCTGGAGCAGAACATCCCGGTCGTGGTGCTGCAGCCCAAGACCCTGAACGAGGTCTACGATACCATCCGCCTGGCCGGCCGCGTCACCGGCGTTCCCGACAAGGCGGACGCCGTGGTCAAGCAGATGCAGGACCGGATTGCTGCGGTCGTGGACAAGACCAAGGGCCTCACAGACGCCCAGCGTCCTGGGGTCTTCTACGAGGTGTACCACGACCCGCTGATGACCGTGGGGCCTGGCTCCTTCATCCACGACCTCATCGGCCTGGCCGGCGGCCGCAACATTGCCGAGAAGGTGGGCAAGGACTATGCCGAGGTGAGCCCGGAGATGCTGGTGCAGCAGAACCCGGACCTGATCATCTCCCCGTACGCTGACTTCATCAAGTCTGTGAAGGATGGGAAGTATCCGGCCTGGGCCGGCGTGACGGCAGTCAAGAAGAACCAGCTGTTCCAGGTGGATGACAACATGATGTCGCGGCCGGGCCCCCGCCTGGCGGACGCCCTGCAGCAGATGGCCCGCATCATCCATCCGGAGCTGTTCAAATAGCGCTTGTAAGGACGATAGCCGACACCGACAGGAGACGGCCGAAAGGGGGCGAGGGAGTGGAACGCCAACGAACCCGGCAGGTCATTCGCCTGCTGCTGCTGGTCGGCCTGCTGCTGCTCATCGGGCTGACCGGCGTGGCCCTGGGTTCGGTACGCCTGTCTCCGGGTGAGGTGGTCCGCTCCCTCGCCGATCCTCCCTGGCGTGGTGCGGCTGCGCCTACGCCCGGGGCGGCTGCGATTATCTGGGACCTGCGCCTGCCGCGGGTGGTTCTGGCCGCCCTGGTGGGCGCCGGGCTGTCCATCGCCGGCGCGGGTTTTCAGGGGCTGTTCCGCAACCCGCTGGCCGACCCGTTCATCCTGGGC
>CALMNP010000139.1 GCA_937868875.1 uncultured Bacillota bacterium
GAAGCCCGTGGGCTGGTGCTCCGTGGGGCCGCGGCAGGACTTCCCGCGGCTGAACCGTTCTCATCAGCTCCGACCCGTGGACGACCAGCCTGTATGGTCCATCGTTTGCTACTTCGCGGCCCGTGAGGCGCGGGGCCAGGGCCTGATGCAGGCCTTGACCGAGGCAGCCGCGGACTACGCCCGTTCCAACGGCGCCCGCATCGTCGAGGCCTATCCGACGGAACCGGAGACGGAGCGGAGCGGTGACAACCTCTATATGGGCGTGGCCCACACCCTTCGTCAGGAGGGCTTCGTGGAGGTCGCCCACCGCGGTGGTCCGCATCACGTTTTGAGACGGCACCTGTGAACCCACCGGCCTCATTACCCTGGCGCAGGAGGAATCCCCATGCTGGAGCGTCTTGTCGATACCGCACTGGAGGGCCGCGGATCCCATGTTCCGACCGCAACCGTGTTCGATGGCCTGGACTGGCGGTTGGCCGGCCGGCAGCCTGCAGGGAGCCCGCTCACCATCTGGCAGTTGCTCAACCACATGATCTACTGGCAGGACTTCGGCCTTTCGCACCTACATGGCGTCGAGCCCGAAGCACCTCCGCACGCGTCCGACTCATGGCCGGGCGGACTGGCCCCGGAAAGTGAGCAGGCCTGGCTCGACGCCGTTGCCCGCTTCCGGACCGGCCTGGCCGAGTCGCGTCGCGAGGGGCAGCACGACCCAGAGGCCCCAACGGTAACCCGCCCTGACCGGACCCGGGTGGAGCGGCTGATGTCAACCGCATCGCACAACAGCTACCATGCTGGACAGGTGGCCCTGCTGAGGCGAATGTTGGGGTCCTGGCCACCGCCGGGCGGTGGCGACACCTGGTAAGGAAGGGAAGGCGGCCTCGGCTGATGCCGGGCCGCCTTCCCTTCCTAGGTCAGATTTGATGGGGCAATCTTCGCGAAGTGCACAAAGTCGCGCCAGACACCCTGTACCCGGATGTAGTCCCGAGAGCGGCCGACGAACTCGAAGCCGTTTCTTATCAGGACGATCTGGGAGCCAATGTTGTCCGGCGTGGTGTTGGCCTCGACGCCGTGAAGGCCGTACTTGCCGAAGGCGTCCTGCAGGACCTGTGCCAGCGCCTGCGTGGCGCAGCCCTTGCCATTGTGGCGCTGGGCAATGCGGTAGCCAACCTCGGCCCGCTGGATGTTGCCGTAATCGATGTCGTACAGGTTGATGCGGCCGACGGCCTCGCCTGCCCGGTCGCGCACCAGGTACATATAGCTCTCTCCCTTCACCTGTTCCCGAACGACCTCGCGCAGGCCGTCCCGGATGTGGTCCAGGTTGAAGTAGTCATCACCCCGGTCGGACTGGGTCGCGGCAAAGAAGGCACGATTCTCCAGCTCAAAGTGGAGAATATCCTCGGCATCCGCTTCGGTCAGAAGATGGATGGTCACGTCGGCCATGGTTTTCCCCCTGTGGGTGAGGTCGCAGGACAGGGTCGGTGCCGTCATTCTTCGCCCCAGCGGACAGGGCTTTCCTGCCTGCCGCCCAGGCGCGCCTCAGACATGCCTGCCTTTACTTGGACGGCACCAGGTCCAGCTTGTCAAGGACCTTACCACTCTTGTCCTTGACGGTGCGGCCGAACAGGCCGACGCCGGGCTTGTAGAACTCATCGATAGTCAATTGGGACTCGCCGACGGTACGCGTCATGTGGACGTGCAGCATGCGGCCAAACTCCTCGCTGTTGGCCCACTCCTCGGTGGCCTCCTCCGTCACGCCGCTGTCCTCGGTGGAGTACTGGTTGGTGAAGGACCCGGGTGGCAGCACGAACCAGGTCCGCCGGCGGTCGAACTCAATGCCGTTGGAGTTACCGAACCTGGTCTGGAGGAGGGACCCGTTTCGTGCCATGCCAGGGTGTCGGTTAAGCAATTCCATGTCGAAACCCCGATTTGTCTGTCTACGTCTGGAGAGGTGAGACCCAAAAGGGGATGCGAGTATGGGACTGTCTAGATGGACCATGATTGGTTTGGCATTACTCCTGGCGGCCACACTACTCGGCGGCTGCGGGGGGCCGCCCCGGGAGGCGAGGACGACGGCCACCAGTGGCGGCGCAGCCGCGACCAGGACGGCCGAGGCGACCGGAGGTACCGGGGCTGACCGAACCAGCGATACCTGCGAGCCCAACCCCGTCGCCTACGGCTTCTGCTTCCTGACCCTGCCCAGGGTATACTGTTGTTCCGCCGGGTATCTGGGCTGGTCCGAGATCGTGGTCGGCTCAGAGATCCCCCTCAAGGGCCGCGTCATCATGAACCAGTACGAACCGTCGGCGCGGGCTGTCCGGGGACTCAGGCTGGTCTTTCCTTCCGGGCGGGAGCTCAGCATCCCCGTCGGCACGGATGGCTCCTTCGGCCAGACCGTGGCGTTCGACGAAGAGGGCCTTTACAGGCTATACCGCGTGACAGGCGACGCGGCCGTGGACAGCGGCGACCCCGGCCTTCCGTTTGAGGTGGCCTACCGCGTAGACACGCTTGATACACCCACGGTCCAGAGCGTCTTCGGCCCGCAGCATCCTGACATGCAGACCAACCAGGTCGTGGCCGTGCCGCTGGGCAAGCCGGCGCAGATCCGTGTGCGGTTCGTGGACGCTGCCGGCAACCCGGCGCGCAACCAGACGCTGACCGGGATAACCCTTGACCCCGGGGACCTGACCACTGACGCGGACGGCGTTGCCAGCATCACCTTTACGCCGAGCCGCAACCTGGACCGGTATGACCTCCAACCCCTCTACCCGGGCCTGGCGGTCCTCTCCTATACCATCGTCGAGGGCGGCGGCATCGGGCGCCTGACCGGACTGGCGGGCGGCGCCCTGGACGGCACCCAGGAAAACGGCGTCTGGTACTACCCGCTCGGCGCGTTCCTTCAGAAGGCCTATCCGCTGCGGTTTGCCGGCGGCGTCCAACCGGAAGGCCCCGCCATCAATCTGGACTCAGACTATGGCTCGGTCAAGCTGACGACTGAGGGGACCGACCGGCCTGCTGGTCAGGTGCTGGACCAAAACGGCAAGGTCATACTTGAGGTGAAGATGATCAACCGCCAGGATGGTCTCTGGCTCGATCCGCCCTCGCTGGCGCGCCTCATGGACATCCTGGCCTGGGGGCGCCTGCTGGAGGACGGCCGGATGTTCATCGCAGCCCCCGAAATCCCCTGAACCGACGCGCAACCTAGCCCACAGGCAGGTAGCGTCGGAACCACTCCCGCATGGCCTCGACCATACCCACGGTGACGACATGGACCAAGCCGGGTACCTCCTCCAGTTGGAGCCGTTCCGGGTACTCCGCGTAGTGTGGCCTGGCCGCCTCCGTGAAGCGGCGGTCGCCGGCGATGGGGACGACGGGGTCGGCGTCGCCATGCAGCAGGAGAAGGGGCCGCGAGGCCATCCGGTCGATCAGCCTCTCCGGGCTGTACTGTTCCAGGCGAGCCTGTTCCTCCGCCGATGGCTCCGGCGCGTTTTGCTGCTGGTGGAAGAAGCCGTTCAGCCACTCGTAGCAGGGGTTGCCGTTGAACGTCACGGCCGCCTGCACCCAGGGGTAGCGGGCCATGACGCCGGCGGTGACCATGCCGCCCATGGAGTGGCCGGCGCAGCCGATTCGGTCAGGGTCGGCCAGACCAAGGGCCACGGCCTCTTCCTTGATTCCCTGGGCCTCCTCCACCGTCTGGATGACGACATCCCAAAAGCGCATCATGGCTTCGACCGAGTCGTAGTCGGCCAGGGCGCCGCGCTCCCCGTGGTGCAGGGCATCGGGGGCAATGATGCGGTAGCCGTCACAGGCGAGGGACTCGGCTGCCACCACTTGGTTCTCCTTCTGGGAACTCCACCCGTGATAGACAAGGACAAGCGGAGCAGGTCCGGCTAAATGGGCCGGGTGGACGTGGAGGCAGGGTATGCCCCCCAAGGTGATGGGTTCAGCCAGAATGGGACGGGTCAAGCGGGTGTTCCTCCTCCCTCGTGCCGGCCTCCCACTCGGACCGCAAGAGGCCGTACAGGAGCATGTCGTAGCGCCGGCCGTCGCGTCGCAGAAATTCGCGGAAAGCTCCCTCCCGGCGGAACCCGACCCTCTCGTAGACGTGAATGGCGTGCTCGTTGTAGCTGAATACCGTGAGCTGTATCCGGTGCAGGTTCAGCTCGAAAAAGGCAAAGTCAAGGACCAGCCGCAGGGCCTCGGTTCCCAGGCCCTTGCCCCGAAACGCAGCATCGCCGATGGCCATGCCCAACCAGGCGGTCCCCTGGTTCCAGAGGATGGAGCTGAGCTCCACATGGCCGATGAGCCTGGGGTTGTCCAGCATCCGAATACCGAACAGATAACTGTTGCTGGATTTGCGCTGGCTCTGCAGCCACTCCGTGAGCTGGATGCGGCTGCGCGGGAAGGCCGGGTCGGCGTCCAGCAGGCGGAGATAAAGCGTGTCCTCCTGCCAGGCGGCAAAGACCTCCAGGTCCTGATCCTCAAACGAGGTCAGGCGCACCCGGTCTCCACGAAGCAGGCGGTTGCCCACCATGACATTACCCTCCTCACTGAGGCAGCAGACCCTTCGGTACGGACCCGTGAAAGTCTGTGGTCAGGCGGTCCCGCCTCAAGATCTGACCCAGACTTCGACGGTGGGTCCGTCGTCCCCTCCGGCCTGCTCCACTGCAACCGCCGCGGATTGTGTTGCTGACGGGCCGCACGCGACCGGTTCGAAGTCTTGCACTCTGTCTCACCACCAGGACCCAGTATACCGGAGCGGGGCAGGAGAAACTTGACCATCCTTGCGCTCCTACCCTTCGAGCACGGCGGGACCCACCCCTTTGTCCCGCCCCCCCTGGTGGAGGCGCCTGACGAATCGCTTGTTTGACGTTCGCAGTAGTGATATAGTCTTTACAGAAAGAGGCAGGGAGGTCGGTCGGACTATGGACAGGTCAGAGGCGTCAGAGCGTTCCCGATTCACTTTGAAGGATCCGGGCAGCGCCATCACCCACTTGATTGGAGCGCTCCTCTCCGTGGTGGGACTGGTCGTCCTGGTCATCCTGGCAGCACGACGGGGAACTCCCTGGCACGTGGTTTCGTTCGCCATCTTCGGGGCCAGCCTCGTTCTACTGTACACAGCGAGCACGGTCTACCACGCCCTGCAGGTATCGCAGCGGGCCACCGTGGCCCTCCGCAAGGTGGACCACTCCATGATTTTCGTGCTCATTGCCGGCTCCTACACGCCCTTCTGCCTGCTGCCGCTGCGGGGGCCGTGGGGCTGGTCGCTTCTTGGCGTGGCCTGGGGGGCGGCCCTGCTGGGCATCATCATGAAGCTCTTCTGGCTGGACGCTCCTCGCTGGCTCTACACGTCCGTGTACGT
>CALMNP010000140.1 GCA_937868875.1 uncultured Bacillota bacterium
GTGGAGTCGCTTCTGGTGCGAGGAAGGGGACTTGAACCCCTACGCCTTTCGGCACAAGATCCTAAGTCTTGCGCGTCTGCCAATTCCGCCATCCTCGCCTAAACTGGTGGGCCATGATGGATTCGAACCATCGACTCTCCGCTTAAAAGGCGGATGCTCTACCACTGAGCTAATGGCCCCAAAGTGGCTGGGGCGGCAGGATTCGAACCTACGAATGGCGGTTCCAAAGACCGCTGCCTTACCGCTTGGCTACGCCCCAACGAAATTTTGACGGCCGCGCTTTTCAGGCGGCGATCTATCTGTGAGCAATAGTATGGGGTGACCGACCGGTTTCGAACCGGCGACCTCCAGGGCCACAACCTGGCGCTCTAACCTACTGAGCTACGGCCACCACGTAAACATCATCATAGTCAACAAACGGCGACCCGGTCAAGAGCAGTCCAGGCCTCCACGCTTGAACGAAATTGGGGTGACCGATCGGTTTCGAACCGACGACCTCCAGGGCCACAACCTGGCGCTCTAACCTACTGAGCTACGGCCACCGCGTTGGCGCGCCTGGCAGGGATCGAACCTGCGACCCGCCGCTTAGAAGGCGGCTGCTCTATCCACTGAGCTACAGGCGCAAAGCTCGCTTCACTGCATGTGGCTTAGAAATTGTAGCACATCAGGCGCTTACTTTTCAATTGAAGCCCTCTCCAAGGAAAAACCCGGAGCAGGGCCCCGGGCAATCAGGCAATTGGAGCGGGTGACGGGAATCGAACCCGCGTGGCCAGCTTGGAAGGCTGGAACTCTACCATTGAGCTACACCCGCAAGACGTTTTGAATTGGTCGGAGTGGCGAGATTTGAACTCGCGACCTCCTGCTCCCAAGGCAGGCGCGCTAACCAAGCTGCGCTACACCCCGTCAAAGAACGGTTTGATCGAACCGTCTTATTATTGTACGGGAGCGACGGCGCAAAGTCAACGCGCGCGAGGGCATTTCGGCAACGCTCTAGACCATCGCCGGGTCCCAACCCCGGGCTTGTATCGGACTGCCCACCAACCGGCGGATGATCTCACCCGCAGGCAAGATGTCGTGGATCTCGCCCACGCGCGGGCCGCAAAAAACCAGCCCGTTCACCACATCGCCCTTCTGGGCGTTGGTCAGCGCCGTGTGGATGCAGTGGCTGACCGAATGGTCTTCCCGATGCCGGCACACCTTCAGGCAGTGGACGCAGTGGACTTTGATGTCGTCCACTCGCGGCAACAGGTCGGGGGAGTGGGGAACGATGGCGCGCGATGCCATGCCGGTAGGGCTCCAGTCCTCCACCTGACTCCCCGTGGCCGTCAGCCAAGCCTGCTTCATGGCCGGGGAGGCCGCCGATTCTTCGGTCATCGCAAAGCGAATACCCATCTGGACCCCGTCTGCGCCCATAGCCAGAGCGCGGTCGATGTCTTCCCGGTGCAGGATGCCGCCCGCTGCAATCACCGGACCCCCATAGTTGTACTCCCGGAGAGTCTGAAGCACAGGCGGGAATAAATCCCAGGTCGAAATGTTGGGATCCTCGGGTCCCAGGTGGCCCCCAGCCTGGCCGCTCTCCACCACTACGCCCGTGACACCCTCGGTCCGTGCGACGATACGCGCCGCCTTTGGAGACGAGATGATGGCCAGAGCTGAGATGCCGTGGGCCGCAAGCTTCTGGAAGGGACCCCGGGCGAAACCGGCGCCAATGGCGACGAAGTCCACCGTTTCCTCGATGCACACCTCAAGCAGCCGGTCAAACAAGTACCCGGCGTACATCAGGTTCACGCCAAAGACGCCATCGGTCAGCTTGCGTGTCTTGCGGATCTCGTCTCTGAGTTCGGCGGGCGAGATACCCATGCCGCCGATAGTACCGATCCCGCCGGCATTGGCGACAGCCGCCACCAGGGCGTGCAACGCGATGCGGATGGACATGCCACCCTGGACGATGCAATAGCGGGCCGCTTTCGCGCCGATCTGCAGCTTTGGTAACGTCATTGGCTTAGCCTGCCCCTTCTCTCCGCGATATTTCCGCGACGGGCTGCGGCAACTCGTTTTGTCGCAAAAGCGGCAACACAGCGGGCAAGAATAGAATGGCACGGTTTGCGCTGTAACGCAAGTTGGTAATTTGGGCACTACACCAGTTCGATCAGTTCGGGAAAGATGCCGTCCGGCCGAATGTCCAGAATGGCTCCCGACCCCGGGACCCGCCGCCTGGGCAGAGACGGGCTGCCCGGGTTGATCAGCAGCAAGCCCTGTTCGTGGAAGATGCCGGCGACGTGCGTGTGACCGAACACCACCGCGTCCGGCGCCAGGCTCCTTGCCCCCTGAACCAGGCGCGTCAGACCGCGCTTCACATCGTGCTGGTGCCCGTGGACCAGCATGACCTTGCGGCCGGCCAGTTGCAGCGTGACCTGGCGCGGCCCGTCAAGGGCGTAGTCTCCGTTGCCCAGCACGGCATGGACCGGAATGCCGCGCAACTCAGGCCAGCGGGCCATCTGCATCGCGTCGTCATAGTAATCGCCGGTGTGCAGGAGGGCCTCGATGGCCCCCAGCCGGCCCAGGAGCAATCGCGCTGTGCGCAGATCGCCGTGGGTGTCGCCCAGAATGCCGACGCGCACGGACCGTACCCCCTTCACTGGCGGCCGGTCCGGACAGGCCCGGAGTCAGCGCCCCGAAGCGGTGCCCAGGAAATCCGGCAGCTCCTGCAGGGCCAGGCGCAGGGCCTGGCCTCGATGGCTGATGCGGTTCTTCTCCTCCAGGGGCAGTTCGGCCAGGGTCTGCCCGTAAGCGGGCACCAGGAAGAGGGGGTCATAGCCGAAGCCATTGCTCCCCCGGGGCGTGTCGAGGATGACGCCCTCGCAGGCCCCGTGCACGACGCGGGTGCGCCCGTCGGGGGCGGCGATGGCTACGGCGGAGCGAAAGCGCCCCGTCCTCCGCTCTGGCGGCACTGCCTGAAGCTCGGCCATGAGCTTCTGGTTGTTGGCTTCATCCGTCGCGTCGGGACCGGCGAACCGCGCGGAGTAGACGCCTGGGCGTCCCTCCAGGGCGTCCACCACCAGCCCGGAGTCATCCGCCAGGGATACCAGACCTGTGTGCCGGGCAGCGGAAAGGGCCTTCAGCAGAGCGTTTTCCGCAAATGTCCCGCCGGTTTCCTCGACCTCCGGAGCATCGGGAAAGGTATCCAGGGAGAGGACCTCGACACCTGTGCCCTGGAGCAAGCCGCGAAGTTCCCGGACCTTGCCCTGATTCCGGGTGGCCAGGACGATGCGATTCACGACCGCCCAACCAGGGTGGACACGTCGCCGAGAGCGTCCTGCTGAATCTCCACCAGTTGTCGCACACCGCGTTCGCCCAGGGCCAGCAGTTCCAGCATCTCCTCCTGGGTGAAAGGGGACTGTTCGCCCGTCCCCTGCAGCTCGACGATGCGGCCGTCGCCGGTCATGACCACGTTCATGTCCACCTGCGCCTGGGAGTCTTCTTCGTAGGCCAGATCCAACAGGATGCCCTGGCCTTGGACGATTCCCACGCTGGTGGCGGCGACGAAGTTGCGCAGCGGAATCCCGGTCAGGAGCCCCTGCCGTCGCAGGCCGTCCAGGGCGTCGGCCAGGGCCACGAAGGCACCGGTGATGGAGGCCGTGCGCGTCCCGCCGTCAGCCTGAATCACGTCACAGTCGATCCAGACGGTCCTTTCACCGAGGTTCTTCAAGTCCACAATGGACCGCAGGGACCGGCCCACCAGACGCTGGATCTCGGATGTCCGGCCGCCGATCTTGCCCCGGGCCGCTTCGCGCGGATTGCGGTTGGCGGTAGCCCGCGGCAGCATGCCGTACTCGGCCGTCACCCACCCCTGGCCGGAGCCCTTCAGGAAGGACGGCACCTTCTCCTCCACGGTGGCGGTGACGATGACCTTGGTGTTGCCGACCTCGACCAGAACCGAGCCCTCGGCGTGCATGATGTAGTTGCGGGCAATCTTGACCGGTCGCAGTTGGTCGTAAGCTCGTCCGTCTGAGCGGGCCATTCTATCACTCCTAGTAAAGTGGACGCCGGCCTTAGACCGGCACCGCCACCTGCTCCGCCGTTCCCACGCCGCCGGGCCAGAGGGCCCGGCTGGCTGCGACAAACTGGCTCGCCTCGCCGCTGGTGAGAAAGAGCCTGGACCCCTGATCGGAGGACTGCCGCAGGCCGCTCTTGTCGAGCCAGGCGAGGGCTTCCCGTGCCACCTGCTCGGCAGGGTCCGCCACCTTCACCGCCGGGCCGGCCAGGCGCTGGATGACCGGCGCCAGGGCCGGATAGTGGGTGCACCCGAGAACCACGGTGTCCGCACCGGCCGCCAGCAGAGGGCGCAGGCAGGCGGCAACGGCGGACTCGACATCCGGCCCGTCCAGCTGCCCTGCCTCCACCAGGGGGACCAGAGGGGGGCAGGCCTGCGCCACCACCTGAAGCGCGGGGTTCTGCCGGAGCAGGGCTCGCTGGTAGGCGCCGCTGCCGACGGTGCCGGCCGTGGCGATAACGCCCACCCGGCCCGTCCTGGTACTGGCGGCCGCCAGGCGCGCGCCTGGCTCAATGATGCCCAGGACCGGAAACGGGTAGTCCGCGGCCGCCTCGACGATGCCTGCGGCGGTGGTGGTGTTGCAGGCCACCACGGCCAGCTTGATGCCCCGCGCCGCCAGAATATCCAGACTCTGCAGGCCGAACCGCCTGACCTCGTCCAGGGGACGAGAGCCGTAAGGGCAGCGGGCCGAGTCGCCAAAGTAAAGAAGGGACTCAGATGGGGCGAGTTCGGCCAGACGCCGCGCCACGCTGAGGCCCCCCACGCCGGAGTCGAACAGGCCGATGGGCAGGGATGATCGCAAGGATGATGGAGAGGTATGCGGCATGCGAGGGCTCCTCCTCATTTCCCCTGGCGCGCGAAGACCCCTCCCTGCGTCAGTCGAGTGTCCATCACCGTGACGAAAGCGTCTGGCTCCTGGGCCTCCAACGTGTTCATGATGTGGGAGAGAAACTTGCGCTTGAGGGATATGTACAAGATCTGGCGGGACCCGTCTCGGCCCTCGCCGTGGAGGACGGTAACGCCGAATCCCTGGGCCCGAAGGATGTTGGCCAGGTCAGAGCCGGTCTCGCGGCTGATGACCTGAACCGTCAGGTAGCCCAGGGCCATGCGCTCCTCCAGCGTGGCGCCGACGAAGTTGCCGGTGGCAAAGCCGAGTGCGTAGACGAGGAGGTTCAGCGGGTTATTCAGGGTGGTCATGACCCGGCCGAGGGCAAGGATGTAGATGGATACTTCAAAGAAGCCGAGAATAGCCGCGGGAAGGCGCTTGCCGCGAACCAGCAGCAGCGTCCGGACCGTGGACAGGGAAACGTCCGTGACCCGGGCCGCGAAGATGAACAGGTATCCCCAGAGATAACTCACGGCGACCTCCTGCCATAGTATGCCGCCCCGCCGCCGACTACGCGGGTGTGCGCCTGTGGGGCCTGCGGTTCGTAAGAAAACCGGGCGGAGTGGAGCCCGCCCGGTCCGTCAAGGCAGCGGTCAGGATGAGGTTTCTGCTTCCGTGGACATGCGCTGGCGAAGCGCCTGGAGCGACTCCGCCAGGTGGCGCAGCTGCTCGGGCGACATGTCCTCGATCACCACGGCCAGGTACTTCAGCCGCGCCTCCAGGACCTGGTCCATGACCCGTTCACCCTCCGGCGTCGCCTTCAGGCGTATCACGCGGCGGTCCAGGGTGTCCCGTTCCCGTTGAATCAGGCCGTTGCGCTCCATGCGGTCGACCAGATCCGTGGCCGTGCTGCAGGCCAGGTAGAGCTTCTGGCAGAGTTCGCCCATGGTCAGGAGCCCGTACTCGCGCAGCGTGAGCAGGGCCTCAAACTGGGGAGGCGTAACGTCAAAATCGGCCAGGATGTCGCGGCCCCGCTTCTTGAGCACCAGGGCGATCCCGCGGAGCAACGCTTCGATACCCTCCACGGTGGGGTCCAAAGCTACGGACATGGCCAGGCACCTCCGTCAGAGGTCCGGTTCCCATTCAGCATAGCAATTGGGTTTCTGCGGTGTCAAGAAACGTCGTGCCCGCTCCAACTGGGAAGCAACGCTGTTGGGGGCCGTCCCAGACAGGTTTCGCCGCGCGGCTACAACGCTTTCGGGCCGAATTGCGTCCAGGGCGTCCGAACCAAACAAGTCGGAAGCCTCCCGCAGGTCGTCCAGGGTCACATCGGCCAGCAGTCTGCCCTGGCGGCTTAGGTGCAGAACCAGGGCTCCGACCACGGCGTGCGCCTGGCGGAACGGCAGGCCCCGCCGAACCAGGTAATCCGCCAGGTCGGTGGCGGCCGAGTAATCCTCCGCCACCATGGCCCGGGCCCGTTCCCGGCGCACCGTCAAGGTGCGGACCATGTCCCCCAGGAGGGGCAGGGCGGACTGCAGGGTGTCCACGGTGTCGAACAATCCCTCCTTGTCCTCCTGCAGGTCGCGATTATAGGCCAGGGGCAGGCCCTTCAGGGTCATGATGAAAGCCAGCAGGTGCCCCGCCACCCGTCCCGACTTGCCGCGGATGAGCTCGGCGACGTCAGGATTCTTCTTTTGCGGCATCATGCTGGAACCTGTGGCAAAGGCGTCGTCCAGCTCCACCAGCCCGAACTCATGGGAGCTCCAGAGCACCAGTTCCTCGCAGAGGCGCGAGGCGTGCACCATGATCAGGGCGGCCGCAGCTTCAAACTCCACTACGAAGTCCCGGTCGGCCACGGCGTCCAGGCTGTTGTCATAAATAGCGGAGAACCCAAGTTCCTCCGCTACCTGCCACGGGTCGACGGGGAAAGTGGTGCCGGCCAGGGCGCCCGCCCCCAGCGGCATGCAGTCCATGCGGACCAGGGCGTCCCGCAGCCTCCCGGCGTCGCGGTTGAACATCCAGAAGTAGGCTAGCCAGTGGTGCGCCATCAGCACCGGTTGGGCCCGCTGCAGGTGGGTATAGCCGGGGATGATGACGTCCCGGGTCTGCTCCGCCTGGGTCAGCAGGGCCTGCATGACCGAGTGCAGGAGTCGCAGGGTGCGGCAGGCCTCGCGGCGGAGGTAGAGGTGCAGGTCCAGGGCCACCTGGTCGTTGCGGCTGCGGGCCGTATGCAGCATGCCGCCGACCGGCCCCACCCGCTCCACCAGCAGGCGCTCCAGGTTCATGTGAATATCCTCGTCGCCGTCGGAAAAGGTCAGCCTCCCCTGCCGGAGGTCCTCCCGCAGGCCAAGGAGCCCCTGCCGAATGGCTTCGGCCTCGGGTGCCCCGATAATGCCCTGGCGCCCCAGCATGGCCACGTGTGCCAGGCTGCCGGCCAGGTCGTCCTCGGCCAGACGGCGGTCGAAACCAATGGAGGCCGTGAAGGCCTCCACCGCCGCGTCCGTATGCTTGGCGAAACGCCCGCCCCAGAGTTTGCCCTGATTCCCATCACCGCCGACCACGGCGCGTCACTCCCCCTCCTGGCCCTGGTGCACCCGGGCGTAGACCTTCGTCGGCAGACCCCAGAGGGTGATGAATCCGACCGCCGCCTTGTGGTCGAATGCGTCCCCCGGGTTGTACGTGGCCAGGTCAAAGCTGTAGAGGGATTCGTTCGACTTTCTCCCCGTAACCGTTGCCGTCCCGCGGTAGAGGCGCACGCGCACGGATCCGGTCACGTGCCGCTGGGTCTCCTGGATGAAGGCCTGCAGGGCCTGGCGGAGCTGCGAGAACCAGAGGCCGTTGTAGACCAGGTCGGCGTACTTCTGTTCCAGCCCGCCCTTCTCGTGGATGACCTCGCGTGGCAGCGTCAGGGCCTCCAGGGCTCTATGGGCGGCGATGAGCACGGTGGCGGCGGGAGCCTCGTAGATCTCGCGGGACTTGATGCCCACCAGCCGGTTCTCCACATGGTCAATCCGCCCCGCCCCGTGCCGCCCCGCCCGCTGGTTCAAGTCCTCGATCAGCTCCACCAGGCCCATGGCCTGGCCGTTCAGGCGGACGGGGACGCCCTGCTCGAACGCCACCTCCACGTCCTCCGGGGCGGCCGGTGCTGTCTCCGGGCTCTGCGTCCAGGCGAAGGCCTCCTCCGGCGGCGCCGTCCAGGGGTCCTCCAGAACCCCGGCCTCGCAGCTTCGGCCCCAGAGGTTGGCGTCGATGGAGAAGGGATTCTCGCGGCCTACCGGGATGGGGATGTCGTGGCGGTGCGCATAGTCCAGCTCCTCCTCCCGGGACCAGGCCCATTCCCGGACCGGGGCCAGAATGGAGAGCCTCGGGTCGAGGGCCGCCACGGAAACGTCGAAGCGAACCTGATCGTTGCCCTTCCCCGTGCAGCCGTGGGCTACCGCCGTCGCCCCGGCCTGATGGGCAGCCTCCACCAGCAGTTGGCTGATGAGGGGCCGCGACAGGGCGGCGGACAGCGGGTAGACGCCCTCGTACAGGGCGTTGGCCTGCAGGGCCGGGACCACGAATTCCTGGGCGAAGCGCTCCCTTGCGTCCACCATGATGGACTGGGAGGCACCGATCACCAGGGCCTTGCGACGAATGAAATCCAGGTCCTTGCCCTCGCCGACGTCGGCGCAGAGGGCCACAACCTCATACCCCTGCTCCACCAACCACTTGATCGCGACCGATGTATCCAGGCCGCCGGAATAGGCCAGCACCACCTTGGAACTCACGGCTTCCATCCCCTCTCCGGCCGGTTGCCCGGCCCTCTCTGTGTTTCTGGTTCTCAGTCCTCCGGGCCCGCGTCCAACCACGCCCCGGCCAGGCCTCCGGGGTCGCCCAGCAGGGCCAGCAGCACCGCCTTCTGGGCATGCAACCGGTTCTCCGCCTGTTGGAAGACCAGGGAATGCGGACCGTCGATCACCGCCGGGCTGACCTCCTCGCCCCGGTGCGCCGGCAGGCAGTGCAGGAAGATGTGATCGGGGGCCGCCAGTCCGGCGAGCCTTTCGTCGACCTGGTAGGCAGCTAGATCCCGGCGGCGTTTCGCCGCCTCGGCCTCCTGACCCATGCTGGCCCAGACATCCGTGTAGAGCACGTCCGCATTGCGCGCCGCCTCCTCGGGGTCCGCCAGGAGCCGCAGCGAAGCGCCGCTGACCGCCGCCAGATCCCCGGCCCGTCGCACCACCGCCGCGTCCGGCTGGTACCCCGGCGGCGCGGCCACGTCCAGGGCGAAGCCCAGCGCCGCTGCCGCCAGCAGCCAAGCCTGGGCCATGTTGTTGCCGTCGCCGATGAAGGCCACCTTCAGGCCTTTCAGACCCTGGCTGCGGACTTCCAGGATGGTCAGGAGGTCGGCCAGCACCTGGCAGGGGTGGTCCTGGTCGGTCAGCCCGTTGATCACGGGGACGGAGGCGGCGGCAGCGAACTCCTCCACTTCGGACTGGGCGAAGGTGCGAATCATGACCGCGTCGACGTAGCGGGAGAGGACGCGCGCCGTGTCGCTTACGGTCTCCCCCCGGCCGAGCTGAAGGTCGTGCCCTGACAGGAAGAGGGCCGTGCCACCCAGCTGGGTCATCGCCACCTCAAAGGAGACCCGCGTCCGGGTGGAGGGCTTCTGAAAGATCATGGCCAGTGAGCGGCCGTTCAGGGTCGGCTCCCCCCGCCGGCCGAGCTTTTTCAAGTGAAGCGCCAGGGCCAGCAGGGACAGGATCTCCTCTCGCGTGAAGTCACCCAGGCTCAAGAAATCGCGGCCTGCCACGCCGCTGAGCCCACTCCGCAGGGTACCGGAGTCCAAGACGGATGCCAGGGCCATACCTTGCTACCCCCTCGTCAACAGGCCGTCACCAGACGGCGGTTGCCTGCCACCTGGGCCAGGAAATCGTCAAAGACACAAGCGGCGTCCTGCGGGCCAGGGGACGCCTCCGGATGGAACTGCACGCCCCAGGCCGGCCAGTACCTGTGGCGCAGACCCTCGATGCTGTGGTCGTGGAGGTGCCTGTAGGTCACCTCCAGGTGAGGTGGGAGGCTGTCCTCCAGAACCGTGAAGCCGTGGTTGTGGGATGTCACCAGCAGGCGGCCGCTGCGCAGGTCACGCACCGTATGGTTGGCGCCGCGGTGGCCGAACGGCAGGCGGGCGGTACGGGCCCCGAAGGCCAGAGCCAGCAGCTGGTGGCCGAGGCAGATGCCCAGGATGGGATAACGGGCAGCCAGCCGGCGCACGGCGGGCAGGTAGCCGGCGCAGTCTGCCGGGTCGCCTGGCCCGTTGGAGAGAAGGACCGCGTCGGGATGAAGCTGGTCCACATCGCGAGCCGGCGTGCCGGCGGGGAGGATGCTTACCCGCGCCCCGCGCTCCTCCAGGCGGCGGACGATGCCTCGCTTCGCGCCGAAGTCCAGCAGGGCCACGTTGATTGTTCCCTCGCCGCGAGACACCGCGGTGGGGGCGCCGAGGGTGACGCGGCGGACCAGGTCCCGGGGCATGCGCCAGGCTGCCAGGCGGGCCAGCAGGGTCTCCAGGTCGTCCGGAGCCAGGCCGCCCCGGGGAAGCGGCACAAGCGCGCCGCGAAGGGGCCCCGAGCGGCGGAGCACCCGGGTCAGAGCACGGGTGTCGCAGCCCTCCAGCGCCGGCACTTGGTGGCGGGAGAGAAAGTCAGGGAGCGACTCCCGGGACGTCCAATGGCTGGGGGCATCCCACGACTCTACGGTCACAAAGCCGGCGGCCCAGGAGCGGGCCGACTCGTCGTGGCCGGCGGAGACGCCGTAGTTGCCCGTCTGCGGGTGGGTCAGGACGATGATCTGCCCGGCGTACGAGGGGTCTGTCAAAATTTCCTGATACCCGGTCATGCTGGTGTTGAATACCACCTCGCCCAGCCAGGGCCCCCGGGCATCCGCGGCGGGAAGGCGAAGGCGGCCCCGGAACTGACTGCCATCCTCCAGCAGCAGAACGCCGTCCATCAGGCCACCACCCCCTTCAGGGCCCGGCCCAGGCGCTCCAGCCCCTCTTCCGCCTCTGCCGGAAGCAGGGTCAGGGCCGGCAACAGCCGTACCGTCCGCGGTCCGGCGCTGGTCACAAGAAGCCGTTCCTCCAGGCAGGCGGCGACGACCTCGGAAGCAGGGGCTCCCACCTCCAGAGCGAGCATCAGGCCGCGTCCCCTGACCGCCCGGGCGATGGTCTGCTCTTCCGCCAGGCGCCGGAGGCCCGCCTCAAGCTGCCCGCCCAGTCGCAGAGCCCGGCCGGCCAGGTCCTCGCTCTCCAATACGTCCAGCGTGGCCAGGGCCGCAGCACAGGCCAGGGGATTGCCGCCGAAGGTGGAGCCGTGGCTGCCGGGAACGAACCCGGCCGCGACCTCCTCCGATGCCAGAACCGCGCCGATTGGAACGCCGTTCGCCAGCCCCTTGGCCAGGGTGACCACGTCCGGCCGGATGCCGGCTGCCTGTGAGGCCAGGAAGGAGCCGGTGCGGCCCATGCCCGTCTGCACTTCATCTACGATGAGCAGCACGCCGTGCTGCCGGCAGAGTCGCTCGACCTCCTTGAGATAGTGGAAGTCCAGCGGCACCACGCCGCCCTCACCCAGCACCGGCTCGAGCATCACGGCGCAGGCCTCGCCCGGGTGCTCCCGAAGCACCGCCGCCAGAGCCTCCAGATCACCCGGCGGGACGCTGGCGAAGCCGGGCACCAGCGGCCCGAACCCTTCCTGGTACTTGGGCTGGGCTGTGGCCGACAGTGCCCCGAGGGTGCGCCCGTGGAACGAGCCGGAGAGGGTGATGATGAGGTGCCGCGCTGGCCCTCCCTGAATCCAGGCGTGCCGCCTGGCCAGCTTGATGGCGGCCTCGTTGGCTTCGGCCCCGCTGTTGCAGAAGAAGGCCCGCGGCAGCCCGGTCATCCCCGCCAGGCGGCTGGCCAGGGCCTCCTGCAGGGGGATGCGGTACAGATTGGAACAGTGAACCAGGCTGGCCGCCTGCCCGGCGACAGCGTTCGTAACGGCGGGATGCGCGTGCCCCAGGACCGTCACGGCGATGCCCCCGGCCAGATCGAGGTAGGGCTCTCCGCCGGCGGTGAAGAGCCAGGACCCCTCGCCGCGGACGAAGGACACCGGCCAGCGGGCGTAGGTGTCCATGAGGGCCGGAGCATCAGGCGACATGAGCCTCTCCCCCTTCTCCCGTTTCGATGACCGTCCCCTTCAGATGGTCCGGCGCCTCGCCGGTCAGGACCGCCGCCAGATGGAGCACTGCTGCGCCAGGCAGGATGTGGGCCCTGCCGACGCCTGCCGCCACGGCCCGCCGGCAGGCGTCGAGCTTGGGGATCATGCCGCCCTGAACTTGACCTGCGGCCACCAGACCGTCCACCTCGGAAATCCGCACCCGCTGCCGCAGGGCTCCCTCCACGACCACACCGTTGACGTCCGTGAGCAGAACCAGGTGGCCGGCTGCCATCTGCCCGGCCAGTTCGGCCGCAGCCAGATCAGCGTTGACGTTCAGCGGACCGGCTGGTCCCAGGGCCAGCGGCGCCACGACCGGGACCAACCCGGCGGTAAACAGCGCCTCCAGCGGGGTGGCATCCACCGCGCCGACCTCCCCCACCAGCCCCAGCCGTCCCGCGGGATCGGCCGGCCTCGCCCGCAGGAGCCCGCCGTCGACGCCGGACAGCCCCACCGCCGGTACGCCCGTCTGAACCAGGGACGCCACCAGGCGGGTGGAGACCGTGCCGGCCAGAGCCATGATCACCGCTTCCAGGGTCGGTTCATCGGTCACGCGCATTCCCTGGTCGAACCGGGCCTCCAGGCCCAGGCGCTGGGAGAGACGGGTGATTTCCGGACCTCCGCCGTGCACCAGCAAGGGCCGGTAGCCTGCGGCCAGCAGCCCCAGGACCCCTGCCGCCAGGTCGGCCGGACCGGAGCCGCCGTGCGGCCTCGCACCCAGACTACCTCCCCACTTCACAACCACAAGGCGGTCCATCGGGACATCCCTCCTGGGCCAGGGTCCGCACTCGCATCAGGTGCGGTAGGCGGCGTTGATCTCCACGTAGCGCGCCGACAGGTCGCAGCCGAAGGCAGTGGCCTCGGCCTCGCCCAGCCCCAGGTCCACGCTGATGGTCGCGGTGTCCTGGAGCAGGGCTCGTCGAGCCTCCTCCTCTGCGAAGGGCAGCCCCTGGCCCCGGGCGGCGACCTGCACGGGGCCGATCCAGATGCTGGTCCGAAGCGGGTCCAGGGGCAGGCCGCTGCGGCCGAGAGCGGCCAGGATTCGTCCCCAGTTGGGGTCGGCGCCGTGCACCGCCGCCTTGACCAGGCTTGAACCGGCGACCGCGCGGGCAGCCCGCGCCGCTTCCGCCTCGCTTGCTCCGCCCCGCACCACCACTTCCAGCAGACGGGTGGCCCCCTCACCGTCCCGGGCAATGTCCCTGGCCAGGGACCGGGCTGTGGATTCCAGCGCCGTCACGAAGTCGGGCCAGGCTGGGCTGGCCTCGTTCAGCAGGGGGCCGCCGGCCGCCCCGTTGGCGAGGGCCAGCACCATGTCGTTGGTGGATGTATCCCCGTCCACGGTGATGCGGTTGAAGGTGCGCTCCACCACGGTCGACAGGGCCCGCTGCCAGGCCCCGGGCTCCACCCTTGCGTCGGTGGTGAGAAAGGCCAGCATGGTGGCCAGGTTCGGGTGAATCATTCCCGAGCCCTTGGCCATGCCGCCGATGGTCACTTCCTGGCCACCCACCCTGGCGCGCACCGTCGCCTCCTTGGCGAAGGTGTCCGTGGTCAGAATGGCCTGGGCGGCGGTTCTCCCTCCGTCTTCGGAGAGATGGGCGGCGGCCTGCCTCGCCCCTGACAGCACGCGCTCTATTGGAAGGGGAACGCCGATGACGCCGGTGGATGCCACCGCCACCTGCTCAGTGGGCAAGTCCAGGGCCTCGGCGGTGGCCCGCGCCATGGCCAGGGCGTCGGACTCGCCCTGAGGGCCGGTGCAGGCATTGGCGTTGCCGCTGTTGATCACGACTGCCCGGATGAGTCCCGTCGCTGTATGGCGTCGCGTTACCAGAAGGGGCGCCGCCTGGACCCGGTTGGTCGTGTAGACGGCGGCCGGCACGGCGGGTAGCGCGGAGCAGAGCACCGCCACGTCCAGCCGCGCTTCCCCCTTGCCCCGAATGCCGGCCGCCGATGCACCCGCCAGGTATCCCAGAGGGGCCGTCACGCCCCGCCGTCCCACAGCCCTCGCCATGCCCTCACCCCCTCACCCAGAATGGCCGTTCCACAAGGGGAATCTCGTCGCGCCGGACCGAATCTGGAGGCGCCAGCCAGAGCTCCATGGCGATCTCGTCGCAGGAGTCAAACTTCTCGCAGTGGATGCAGTCGGTCCAGACCTTCTGGGGCAAGGTCTCCTTGGTCACGACGGTGAAGCCGCAGCGCTCGAAGAAAGGGCGCTGGTAGGTCAGGGCAAAGACGCGGGCAATGCCAAGTTGACGGGCCTCGTCCAGCAGGAACTCGACCAGCTGGCGGCCCACGCCCTGTCCGGTCCGCCCCGCCGCCACGGCGAGGGAACGCAGTTCGGCCAGGTCCTGCCACATCACGTGCAAGCCGCCGACGCCCACGAGGACCCCGTCCTCCTCGACGACCGCCAGGTCGCGCGTGTTTTCGTATAGACCGGCCAGCGGCCGCCGCAGCATCAGCCCTGATTCCGCATACCCGCTGATCAGGCGGTAGGCCTGCAGAATGTCGTCCACCCTCGCCTTGCGAACCAGAGCCATCGCCTTCCCCTTCTTTCGACCAGGCCGCGACTGCAGCCCATCCATGACGTCATCACGGGTACAGGGGCACCTGCTGCAATCCCTCATCCTCAGGCCACCCTGCCATCAGGTTCAGATTCTGAACCGCCTGCCCGGCGGCGCCCTTGACCAGGTTGTCGATGGCCGCGAGGGCCACCAGACGCCCGGTCCTGCTGTCCACGTGCAGGGCCAGATCACAGTAGTTCGACCCCAGGACCGCCTTGGTCTGAGGCCAATGCCCTTCCGGCAGAAGCCGAACGAAGGGCCTCCCCTGGTAGAAGAGCTCGTAGGCCCGCAGCACAGCGGGGGCGTTCACGCCGGGCTTCAGCTGGGCGTAGGCGGTCACCAGAATGCCCCTCGTCATGGGAATAAGGTGGGGCGTAAAGCTGATGACCAGGGGGCGACCGGCCACAGCCGCCAGGACGGCCTCGATTTCCGGCGTGTGCTGGTGCCGGCCCACCTTGTAGGCGCGGCAGTTCTCATTGACCTCGCTGAAGTGGGTCTCCAGCGAGGCGGCGCGACCGGCGCCGGAGACGCCCGACTTGGCGTCCACCACAAGACCGTCAGAATCCGACAGCCCGGCTTCCAGGGCGGGTGCCAGGGCCAGCAGGGCTGCCGTCGGGTAGCAGCCAGGGTTGGCGACCAGCCGCGCCCCCGCGAGAAACTCGCCAAAGACCTCCGGGAGTCCGTATACGGGGGGTACCGGAGCAGCAGGGGGAGCGGGTTTTCCGTACCAACCCTCGTAGACATCCGCCGGCAGGCGATAGTCGCCGCTCAGATCGATCACCCGCAGGCCCCGCTCCAACAGCTCGGCGGCCACCTGCCCGGAGCGCCCGGCGGGCAGCGCGACCAGGACCAACTCCGCGGCGGCAGCGGCCCGTTCAACAGAGTAGGCTTCCAGAGGCAGGGAGCAGAGGCCCCTGAGATGGGGGTAGACGTCAGGCAGTTCCCGCCCTGCCATCGTGTCGGCCGCCAGATAGGAAAGCGCCACCCGCGGGTGCCGCAGCAGGTGGCGAACGACTTCCGCACCGGCATAACCACTGGCGCCCACCACACCTACACGCATGACCCCGCCCCCCAACGCAGCACTTGCAGCCATTATGCATCGTCTAGCATATTAATGCAATAGCCAATTCAGCCCAGGCCTGTCCCAATCGGTCGTCCCGGCTCGCCATGATTCGATAATTCATCTTGTCCGCCACCCGGAATGTGGCCGGTGCTGTTGCACCCGAGGGCGCCGGATGAGCGTCGGGTGCACGGAGCAGCATATCTATGCCGAGACATGCAAAGGAGCCCCGACCTACTGGTCGGAGCTCCTGAGAAAGTTGGTGGAGGCGGCGGGTTCTGCCCCCCGCGTCCGAAGGCCTGACCCAAAGGGCCTCTACGAGCGTAGCCTCCCCTTTGATCTCATCCTTGCCGGCCCCGGAAGGCGGGGTCCGGCCCGGACCAGCCTGATTGATTTCCCCCTGCCGGCTCCAGGCGGAAGCCTTCGGGGTAGCCCGCTACATGACGCTCATATCCGCGCCCACGGGCGAGGAACGGCTGAGCGTGGCTAACTTAGTTAAGCAGCCAGAGCGAAATCGTTGTTGGCGGTTAAGCCTTTGCCGCAGTTTAACGAGGCAACGGCACCTCGGCTCGCTTCCCGATGAACCAATGACCCCCGTCGAACCTGATTCGCCCCCAAGCTTGAAAGATCGTTCTACAGCTTGCCGCGGAACTCGCGCTGCATGTCGCGCTGCGCTTCCCTTTCGGCGATGTCGCGCCGCTTGTCGTACTGCTTCTTGCCGTGGGCCAGGCCGATCTCGACCTTCGCCCGACCTTGCTTGAAGTAGAGCTGCAAGGGCACCAGGGTGTATCCCTTCTCGCGGACCCGCCCCATCAATCGCATGATCTCCTGCTTGTGCATCAGCAGCTTGCGCTTGCGCAGGGGCTCATGGTTGAAACGGTTGGCCTGTTCAAAGGGGCTGATATGAACATTATAAAGAAAAAGCTCGCCGTTTTCCACCGCAGCGTAACCATCACGAAGCATGGCGTGGCCCAGGCGCAGGCTTTTGACCTCAGTTCCGGTCAGCACCAGCCCGGCCTCGTACTTCTCATCAATGAAATAGTCGTGCCACGCCTTGCGGTTTTCGCTGATGACCTTGATGTCTTCACGCTGCTTCATAGCCTATCTATTTTCGCGGAATCACGGCTGATTGTCAACGGAAAATCGTGGCGGCCGGCACGAGGCCGGCCGCTCAACAAGTGCAGCATGGACTTAATCAGAGGCGGAAGCGGTCCACGGCCCGGGCCAGTTCCTGCGCCAGGCCCTGCATTGTGGAGGACAGCTCCTCCGTGCTCTGCGTGCAGGCGCTGAGAGCCTGGGCCGAGCGTTCAATGGAGGCGACGGTGTCGACGCTGCGATTGCTGGACCGCGAGAGGTCCTGAACCACACCCGTGACGCTGTGGCTGGAGGCGGCGATCTCCTCGCTGGCGGCGGTGTTCTCCTCCGCCACTGCGGCGATTTCCTGAATGGCCGTGACCATCTGCTCGCCGCCACCGGCCAGTTGCCGCGTGGCCTCGTCCACCCGGCCCGCTCGCTGCGAGCTGGACAGGGTGGCCGTGCGGATGGTGTCCAGGGCGCCGCCGGCACGCACGGCGTTCTCGGCCTGCCGGTCCAGTTCCTCCCGGACGCGGGCCATGGCCTCCTGGGCCCCGGTGATGCCGGAACGAATCTGGTTGACGTGTTCGGCAATCTCGGTGACCGAGTGCGCGGACCGCTCCGCCAGCTTGCGAACCTCATCGGCCACGACCGCAAAACCACGGCCGTGCTCGCCTGCCCGGGCCGCCTCGATGGCGGCGTTCAGGGCCAGCAGGTTCGTCTGGTCGGCAATCTCACGGATGAAGTCCAGAATCTCGCCAATGGCCTGCCCGCGCGCCCCCAGATCGGCCACGCGACGGGCCGTTTCCCCAGCTTCCAGGCTGACCTGGCGCATGCCCGAGACCATCTGGTCCACATCCTGATGGCTCTCCGTAGCCGCCTCGGCGGCGGCCGCGGCCTCCTCCGCCAGGGCTGCCGCGTCGGCGGCCACCTGGCGCACCACGTCCATGATGCGGTGCAGGTTGTCCAGCACCTCACCGACGGCCCGGCTTTGCTGCTCTGCGCCCTGAGCCACCTGGTCGGTTCCCTGGGCTACGTGCTCCAGCATCTGAAGCGCGTCCCGAATGCCGGCGGCCAGACGGCCCATATCCTCGTTGGCCTGGTCAAGGCTCTCCCTGACGACTCCCGACAGGTCGACGGACGACTGGCGGGTCTGCGTCGCCTGCTGGTGCATCTCAGTGCTGCCGGTGCGGACTCGCTCCGCCGCCTCGCGGGACTGCCCCGCCAGCTCGCGGAATCCCTGCCGCATGCGTTCCAGCGTGCTGGCCAGCCGCCCCAGGTCATCCTGCCCACGGGATGGGACGGGAACGGTCAGGTCGCCCCCGGCCATGCGGTCGGCCAGACCGGTCAGGTTACGCAGGGGACCGACCAGCATGGAGCGGGTGATCAGGTAGCTGAAAATGCCGATGAGAGCGCCTGCCACCAGGCAGGACAGGCTGAAGGCCAACTCCAGTCCCGGTTTGAACGTCACAAATAGCCTGGCGTAGGGCGGGAACACCGCGCCAATGACCAGTCCGAAGCCCACCATGACCAGGAGCATCTGGGTCAGAACGCCCAGTCTGGCTTTCATACCGCGTCTCTCCTTTTCTCAGGCGAGGACCGCGCAGGGGCTCTGGGCCTTTGATGTTCGACACAATTCGCCTGTCTTCTACAGTATAGGCTCCAGAGAGGCGAAATTGTCAAGACCTTCCAAGGAGAGGCGATTCAAACGGGGGTCAACCCGTCGTGGCGGGAAAAGGCCCGCCGGCAAACCGGCGGGCCCTTGGTGTGACGCGCTCTCCCTATCGGGCCAGGGCGAAATTGACCTGCCTCTGCTCAAGGTCCACGCCCTCCACGACCACCCGCACCGGGTCGCCCAGCCGGAAGACGCGCCGCGTGCGCTCGCCGACCAGCAGGTACTGGGTCTCCTGGTACAGGTAGTAGTCGTCCGCCATGGTGGAGACGTGCACCAGGCCCTCAACACCGTTCTCCAGGGCGACGAACAGGCCGAAGGCGGTGACGCCGGAGATCAGGGCGTCGTACTCCTGCCCCACCTTATCCAGCATGAACTCGGCCTTCTTGAGGTCCACGGTCTCCCGCTCGGCCTCGTTCGCCCGCCGCTCCGTCACGGAGGCGTGGTCGGCCAGTTCGGGGAAGACCTGCTGCCAGCGCTCCTCCAGGGCGCGGCTGATGCCCCCTTCCAGCAGGACCTGCCTCATCACGCGGTGCACGAGGAGGTCAGGGTAGCGCCGGATGGGTGAGGTGAAGTGGCAGTAGAACGGCGCAGCCAGGCCGAAGTGCCCCAGGTTCTCCACGCCGTATCGGGCCTGCTTCATGGAGCGCAGCATCACGGTGTGGACCAGCCGCTCCTCGCGGGTTCCCTCCGCCTGCCGCGCCACTTCCTGGAGGGCCTTGGGGTAGACGTTGCGGCTACCCTTCAGGCGGTATCCGAAGGTCGCCAGGAACTCCTGGAGTGCCTCCAGCTTCTCCTCCGCCGGCGGCTCGTGCACGCGGTAGCAGAAGGGCGTGCCCAGACGGGAGAAATGTTCGGCGACGGTCTCATTGGCCAGAATCATGAACTCCTCGATGATGCTGTCGGCAACGCCCCGCTGCGCCGGACGGATCTCCACGGGCCTGCCCTGCCCGTCCAGGATGATCTTTTCCTCCGGCAGGTCGAAGTCGATGGAACCCCGCTTCTCGCGGCGACGGCGCAGGACCCGGCGGAGGTCGGCCATGCGCTGGAACACCGGAACCAGTTCCCGGTGGCGGGAGGCCGCTTGTTCGTCTCCCTCCAGGATGGCGGTGACATCCGTGTAGGTCATGCGTTCCTTCGTGCGAATGACGCTCGGGAACAACTGGTAGTCGACAACGCGCCCCCGCGCGTCGACATCCATCTGACAGCTGAGGGTGAGGCGGTCCACCTGAGGGTTCAGGCTGCAAATGCCATTGGACAGGCGCTTGGGCAGCATGGGGATGACCCGGTCGACCAGGTAGACCGAAGTGCCTCGCTCGGCCGCTTCAACATCCAGGGCCGTGCCTTCCCGAACGTAGTGGCTGACATCGGCGATGTGAACACCCAAACGCCAGCCGGTGCCACCATCCGGCAGATCGATGGCCTCCACGGAGACGGCGTCATCCAGGTCCTTGGCGTCCTCGCCGTCAATGGTGACGATGACCTCTTGCCGCAGGTCGCGGCGCCCTTTGAGATCGCGGGCCTCCACCTCGTCGGGAATGCCGGCCGCCTCCCGCACCACGTCGGGAGGGAATTCCGGCGACAGATGATAGCGGGCCATGACGGCCAGAACATCAACGCCCGGGTCGCCGTGATGTCCCAGTCGCTCCACCACGCGCCCCTCCGCCGGGCGCCGGCCGGACGGCGAGGAGGTGATCTCCACCACGACTGTGTCTTCATCCTGTGCGGCTCCCTGGGCTGCGGCAGGGATAAACACATCCTCCGGCAGCCGCGGGTCGTCCGGAGTGAGGAAGCCACCGGCGCCGGCACCGTGGAAGGTACCGACAACGCGCGAGTTGGCCCGCTCCAAAACGCGGATGATCTCGCCCTCGCGGCGCCCCTGTCCCTTTCGTTCCACAGGCCTGGCGATGACGCGGTCGCCGTTCCAGGCGCCGCCCATGTTCTCGCGGCCAATGTAGACGTCCGGCAACTCAGGCTGGTCCGGCAGGACGAAGCCAAAGCCACGCGGGTGACCCTGCAGCCGGCCCACCGTCAGATTCATGCGCTCGGGGGCCCCGTAGCGCTTGGTGCGGGTGCGCACCACCTGGCCCCGCGACTCCATGGCGGCGAGCAGTTCCAGGAACGCCGGTTGCTCCGTTGCCGGGACCTCTAGGGCGGTCGCCAATTCGTCGGCCGCCATGGGCTTGTAGGCATTATGGCGCAGAAACTCAAGGACATCCTCTGCCTGCACGGCTCTTCGATACCCCCCTCCCTGGTAGCGTGACCCAAGGTGCGGCGTACAATCCGGACGGCGCCGCCGGTTGCGGCGTCGGTCCACGATAGACGTTGAAAACTACTCTTCGGGAGGGATCAGGCCCCGCAAACGCGCCAAAACAGGCTCGTAGAGAATGCCCTCCCGGGCAACCGGAGAGGCTTGTCCCATTCACGCCGGTCCGGCGGGCAGCGCCAGGTCAGTCAGGACTTCCACGTCTGGGCGAGGCATCCCTGCCGGGCGCGTTTCGGCCGGGCCCTGGAGGGAGAGCGTCCTCAGCGGTGGATGCGGAACCAGCTGACCCTCATAGTCCGCGGCAGGAAGAAAAGGAATCCGGCCAGGGCCATCAAGGCCGGAATGGCCAGGGCACGGGTCAGGCTGAGCTCCAGGTGCTGCCAGAAGGGCGGCAGCCCGGTGGCCGTAGCAGCCGCGGCGGCGGCTGGAGCCAACCGGAACACGGCAGCCGCGGCGGGGGCCGCCGGCCCCAGCAGCAGGAGCGTATAGATGCCGGCCAGCACCGCATGGACGAACCGCGCCAGAAAGTAAGGACGCAGGGAAATGTCGGTATCGGCCACCACGGAGGCCACCTGTCCGTGCACGGAAAACCCGCTCCAGGCGATGACCGCCGAGGCCATGACCACCTTCTGGACGAAGGGTGCCGCCGCCTTACTGGACGCCAGGGTCCCGAGGTCGATTTCGAAAACCCCCTGGAGGGCCGCGGGCAGCAGGTTGGTGTCCAGGTGCAGCACCCGGAAGACGGCACCGAAGGGAGCGGTGATCAATGGCGTGGCGCCGGTGACCTCGAAGATGGTGACGAGAACCGAGAAGACCATGATGAAGCCGCCGATCATCAGCAAGGTCTTGATGGAGTCGTTGACCGCATCGCCCAGCAACTGACCGAAGCTGCGCCCGTCCTCCTCGCGGGCCCGGGCCATGGCGCTCAGGGCCCTGACCAGGATGTTGCCGCCCGATCCCCGGCTCGGGGCCCTGGGCTTGCTCTCCGGGTCCTGACGCCGCCAAAACTTGAACAACAGACCCACGCTCAAGGCGGACAGGTAGTGGGCCGAGGCCAGGGTGGCGCCCAGGGTCGGCATGCCGAACATACCGACCGCAACGGCGCCGAACATGAAGAGCGGGTCCGCCGTGTTGGTGAAGGCGAGAAGCCGCTCCCCCTCGATCCGGGTGCAGATGCCCTGTTTGCGGAACCGGCCGGTGATGACGGCGTCCATCGGATAGCCGGCGGCAAGGCCCATGGACAGCGCAAAGGCGCCCTCGCCCGGCACGCTGAAGAGCGGCCGCATCAGGGGCTCAAAGAGCACGCCAATGAAGTGGACCACACCCAGGCCCAGCATGATCTCGGACAGCACAAAAAACGGCAGCAGCGACGGGAAGACGATGTCCCAGAAGATCTTCATCCCGCTGGTTGCCGCCTTGAATGACGGCTCCGGGAACACGACCAGGGATAGGACGAGTACGACCACAGCCGCAGTCAGCAGGTTCGTGCCGAGATGCTTGATCCTCACGTGCCAGGCCGCCCCCTTTGAACATGGAGCGGCGGGACCGCCCGGACCGGGCCACCGGTGCAACCCGCTTTGTCCGGGCAGACTCCCGCCGCTCTACCCATGTATATGGACGGCCCTGGGGGGTTATGAGAGCGACGACCATGAGGCCCGGCGCGCAAATAGCGCGACCGGGCCCCTGCTTTTCTTCCGCGTCGACCAAACCCGGTTTCCTGTTGCCCGAGCCTGGGTCCGCACCGGCTTGACTTAGGCCTGCAAGTAGTCCAGTCCCCTGGCCAGAGGCTGGAGGGTCAGGCCCAGGTCGTGAAGCACAGGACCGTTGTCCACCGGCTCCTCCATGAGGACGAAGTCAACAGCGCCCGGGCTGAAGGGTGGAGAAGGAAGCAGGGTCAGCGGCGCCACCGCCGCCTTCATCAGCCAGGCCGGGGTGTGCAGCAGCGGCTTGTGCCGGCCCATGGCCGTCAGCATGGTGCGAATGATCTCGTCCATGGTCAGGGTCTGCGGTCCGCCGATGTCGTAGGTCTGATTGACCGCCGCCTCACGGCCCAGGGCGATCGCCACGGCGTCCGCCAGGTCGTCCACGAGCAGCGGCTGAACCCGAGTCCTGCCGCTGCCGATGACCGGAACAAAGGGAAGTCGCCGGGCGAAGGCCGCAAACTGATTGAGACTGCGGTCCTCGGGCCCGTAGACCCAGGAGGGCCGGAAGATCGTATAGGGGATGCCGCTCTCGCGCACGGCCTCCTCGGCGACGAGCTTGGCCTGAAACCAGGGGGCCCTCTGCCCCGGTCGGGTACCTGCCCCGCTGATATAGACGATGCGCTTCACCTCGGCGGTCTTGGCCGCCGCTACCAGGTTGACAGTGCCCTGCCCGTCCACGCGCATGTAGGTCTGCCCGAGCCTTGGTTTCTCCACCGGTGCTCCGGGAAACTGCACGGCGATCACCAGCACGTCGACGCCACGCAGGGTCTTGACGAGGCCCTTCAGGTCCAGGACGTCGCCGGGCACGCGCCTAAGACTTCCCGCCGCGCTGCTCCCCTCACCCGCGTGCCGGCTCATGATCAAAACCTCGTACCCTTCCAACACCAATCGGCGCGCCAGATGCGAGCCGATGAAACCCGTTCCGCCTGCCACCAGTGCGCGCTGCAGTTCCATGCTGATCCCCTCCCGCGGCGGCTCCCTGGCAGGACAGCCGTCGGGGGCGCCCTACTGGATGATCCGCACCATATCGTCGATCGGCCTGTGCTCCGGAGGAGCCGGCCAGTCCCGCGCGTAACCGAGGGGAACCAGGGCGACCGGCTGATAGCGGTTGGCATCAAGGCCGAGCCGCTCCGCCACACCGCCCGGATCGATGTCCCCCACCCAGCAGCTGCCCAGGCCGAAGCCTGTGGCTGCCAGAAGCATGTTCTCGATAGCTGCGGCAGCATCCTGCAAGCCGAGAAGCCGCGCCTTATCCGTGGCCAATGGCGCCTCCAAACCGGCGGCGCGGGCGGCTCGCTCGAGATCGGTGCAGACCACGATGATGACCGGAGCCTCGGCGATGTACTCCTCACCCGGCGCCAGTTCCGCCAGCCCCTGGCGCTCCGCCTCCCGCTGCACCACCACGAACAGCCAGGGCTCGCTGTTGGCCACGCTGGGGGCCAGCCTGGCACACTCCAGAATCCGGCCCACAGTCGCCTCCGGCACGGGACGGGACTCAAAGCGGTGAACGCTGCGGCGTTCCCGAATGGCATCGATGACGTCCTTGGTCACCATTCACCCTCCTTGGTTCGGGAATCCCGACTAGCATCCCTCGCCTGTGCCGTTGCGAATCGGCACC
>CALMNP010000141.1 GCA_937868875.1 uncultured Bacillota bacterium
GGCGTGGGCCCGGAGAAGAACGACAGCCCCTGCCAATCGCTGTCCCGGGACAGCGGACGGCGGCTGAAGACCGCAACCTCACCGCCGTACCAAAGGGAGCCCAGCACCAGCCGTTGAGACAGCAGCCGATGTTCCAGGGCCGGGCCCGCCTGGCTCCACAGCCGGGCCATGTCCTGCTGGTCGGTGATGGTCCAGGGCAGGTCGAACACCTGCCAGGCCGGGTCAAACCGCCACAGCGGCCGGCTCAGCACAGCGGCCTCCACCACGCCCTGCTGCACCTTGGGCGCCAGCGTCTCCTCGTTGCCGATGCTTGCGTCCAGGAAGGGACGCACGACAACCCGCCCGTGGCCACGCTCTTCCAGCAGGCGCAGGAAGGTCTGCACGGCCCGGCCCTGAGGCGACTCGTCGCCGGCATCCCCTCCCAGGCGGACCAGAGAAGGCAGCGGGTGGGCTCGGCGGTAGGCCGCGGCCCCGGCGAAGAGGGCGGAGGCGGCCAGCAGTATGGCCGCCAGTAGGACGATATTGCGACGTGACAAGGCTGCGAATCCTCCTCGGCAAGGCCGGCTGGCCGGCCTGGCGTGATGGGCGGACGGAATGGCCTCTGACTACTTGGCCAGGCGACCCTCCTCTTCCTGCGCCTCGCGCGCCTGTGCGGCATGTGCCGGCAAGCGGGCGCGCATGCTAGGTCCGTAAACTTCGGCCAGGCATGACGGAAAGGGCAAGGGGGTGACGCATGTGCCGAGACGGTCTTTTTGGCGGCGTGTTGCCGACACGGGCTTCAACCTGGAACAGTTCCGCTCCGAACTGGCGGACGAGGCCCAACTGGCGGCCGCCCTGCCGGAGGGCGTCCGCGTGAAGAGCCTGCGGCGAAAGGCCTCCCGTGAAAGGAGCCGAGAAGTTGACACGCAGCCGCCGCCGGACACCCTCACCTGAAGAACCTCAGGCCTTGGCCCGCTCCGGCAGGAGATGAGCGGTGAAGGTCGAACATGGGGGCGTGGAGGCGATGAAGGATGGGTGGACGGTTGGAAGGCCGTGTGGCTCTGGTGACGGGTGCCAGCCGAGGAATCGGCCGCGCTATTGCTGAAGCCTTCGGGCGCGAGGGCGCCCGTGTGGCCCTATTCGCACGTAGCAAGCAAGACCTGGAGAAGGTAGCCGCTACCATCTCGGGCGGCGAGACCCTGGCGCTGAGCGGCGACGTCACGCGGGCCCGGGATGTTGCCGGCGCCGTGGAACGGGTGCTGACGCAGTGGGGTCGCATCGATATCCTTGTGAACAACGCCGGCGTAGGCCACTTCGCACCCCTGTCCGATCTGACGGAAGAGCAATGGGATCACATGATGGCGGTCAACCTGAAGGGTCCCTTCCTGTGTACCAAGGCGGTCTGGCCCATCTTCGTCAGGCAGAAGGGCGGCCACGTCGTTAACATCTCCAGCGTGGCCGGCACGACCACCATGGAGGGCGGCGCGGGTTACTCGGCGACCAAGTGGGGCCTCCGCGCCGTGACCGACACCCTCATCAAGGAGGCCAAGCCCCACAAGATCAAGGTCTCCATCATCGGCCCCGGCTCCGTGGATACCTACTTCAACGACAAGGAACCGGGCCAGCGGCCCAGCTATGCCCTGCAGCCGGCGGACGTGGCGCAGGTGGCCCTGGACATCGTCTCAGCGCCGCCGGGGGTCATCATCAACGAAGTGATCATGCGGCCCCTGGTTCCACCCACCCGGTAGACGGGCGGCAGCGCGGGTTGCACTGTAGCTGGGCATAGAGGCAGGCGAGGGCCCTGGGCGGCCCTCGCTTTTCCATTGCCCCGGCGCGCACAGGCTCGCTCCGGGGCATAGGAGGTGGCCGGGCCGCATACCGATGAGTGGGCCTGTCTACAGCCGGCCCTTGGGGGAATGGCCATGAGATGGCGTCGCTGGCGCCAGGATTTGCGCCTCTGGGTGAGGCGGCGGGGCCTGGCTCTTTCGGACTGGACCTCAACCACGCTGAACCGCCGCTGGGTACAACAGTCGCTGGTCGCCCTGGGACTGCTGCTGGCGCTCTCCGGCCTGCATCGCAGCCAGGGTCTGGCCTGGCTGCGGCCGGTTGACCAGTGGCTGTCGGGGGCCATTACGCAACCCTACGACTTCCGCGGCGCTGCTGGGCGCGTGACCGCTTCGCCCGTGTGGCGGGCGGCGCGCATCCCCGAGCTGGTGGAGCGCCTTCGCCGGTCGCTGGCCGTGCCTGCGGTGGCGCCGTCGGATGGTGCCGGCGCGGGCACCGCCACCGGCGGCCCGGTTGTACCCGCCCTGGCTCCCGCCGGCCCATCCAGCACGCCGCATGACGGCGGCGAGTTGGGGCTGGCCACGAGCCTGATTCCGCCCATTCCCGGCACCGTGACACGCTCCTTCGGTCACGCTGGAGACCCGGGGGCGAATACCTTGTTCCAGGGACTCGAACTCCAGGGGCACCCCGGCCTGCAGGTACGCGCGGCGGCGGCGGGCACGGTGTTGTCCGTAGACCCGGACGCCGCGGGACACCGGTTGGTGCTGGATCATGGCGATGGGCTGCGCACGGTGTGCGCCTTTTCGGGCCCGACGGCGGTCGCGGCCGGCGACCGGGTTCAGCGCGGCGCGCCGCTGGGCGGCCTGGACGGACAGGATGGGTACCGCGTTTACTTCGAGGTTCAGGTGGACGGCAGGGCGGTCGATCCCTCTCCCTTCCTACCGGAGGACGGCGGCCCCGTGTAACCCTCCACGGAAGGGGCGGTGGCGGCATGGCCCTGGGGCGGGTGCTCGGTGTTCGCGTCCGCGTGCACTGGCTGTTTCTGGCCCTGCTGGCCTTCGCCTCCGCCTTTGGCGCCCTGCGCCAGGCGGCCGTTCTGCTGGGCGGCCTCCTCAGCCACGAGCTGGCTCACCTCCTGGTGGCCCGTGCCACCGGGCTCGCCATCAACGAGGTGGAGCTGTACCCCTTCGGCGGCGTCGCCCGGGTCAGCGGCGACCTGGACCAGGACCCCTATGCCACGGCCCTCACGGCAGCAGCCGGCCCCTTCAACAACTTCCTCCTGCTGGCCCTGGGCCTGGGCTTTCGCGGGGCCGCCTGGCTGGATCCGGCCCTGCTGGACTTCTTCAACCAGGTCAACCTGACCCTGGCGCTCTTTAACCTGATCCCCGTCGTCCCACTGGACGGCGGACGCATCTACCGAAGCTACCTCTCGCGCCGTTACGGTTTCGTCCGGGCCACCCGCCGTTTGGCCCAATTGGGGCGGGTGGCCGGTTTGCTTCTGCTGGTCTGCGGCGTGTTGGCCGCCGCTATGGGGCGCATTTACCTGGGCCTCTTCATCTTGCCGGCGTTCCTCTACCTGTCCGCAGTTCGCGAGGAGGGCACGGCCATGTTCGCTCCCTGGCGGGGGCTTCTGCGCGCGGGGTCGGAACTGAAGCGTCAGGGGGTCCTCCCGGCCGGTCAGTTGGTCATGATGGAGGACGCCCCCCTTCAGGATGCGCTCAGCCTCCTGGGCGCGGACCGCTACCATCTGGTGACGGTTCTGGACCGCCAGATGCGCCCGGTAGGCGTTCTCAGCGAGGCGGAACTCCTGGAGGGCCTCAGCCGGCACGGGCCGGCCGTGACGGCCGGGGAGCTTCTGCACCGGCGCCCGTGACTCCCGGCCGCCCGCCGTAGTCAATCTGGCAGGAACTGGGGTATAATGGACGGGCCACGGGTCATAATGCCTGTGCAGGCCTACGGGCCCTTACCCCCTTTTGGCCCCTACTTTTTTCGGCCGGCCCAAGCCGGTCCCGGTGGTTCGCCGGGGCGACGGGCCGGCGCAGGAGTGACTCTCCCGTGTCCAAGGAGATTGTGGTCAACGTCGATCACGAGGAGACTCGGGTCGCCACGTTGGAGGACGGCTCGCTGGTGGAAATCGCCATCGAGCGTCCCACCGGTCAGCGCGTGGCCGGCAACATTTACAAGGGCCGGGTGGAGAACGTGCTGCCCGGCATGCAGGCCGCCTTTGTCAACATTGGCTTGGAGCGCAACGCCTTTTTGTATGTAGACGACGCCCTCCCCGTCAGGGACGAGGACGCCGACCTGCCTGACCTCCGCCACGCCACCATTCGCGACGTGGTCCGGGAAGGCCAGGAGATCGTGGTGCAGGTGGCCAAGGAGCCCATCGGCACCAAGGGGGCTCGGGTCACCCGTCACCTGACCCTGCCCGGGCGCTACCTCGTGCTCATGCCCGGGGTGGACTACGTCGGGGTCTCCCGCCGCATCGAGGGCGAGGGTGAACGGGAGCGCCTGCGCACCCTGGCCGAGTCGGTTAAGCCTGAAGGAGCCGGCCTCATCGTCCGGACCGTGGCGGAGGGGGCGGACGAGCAGGAACTGACCCGGGACGTGGTCTTCCTGGCCCGCCTCTGGGAGCGGATCCAGGCCAAGGCCCGGCTGGCCGGCGCGCCGGCCGTGATGCACAAGGACCTGGGCCTCCTGCTTCGGGTGGTGCGCGACGCCTTCTCCGAAGACGTGGACAAGCTGACCATTGACTCCCGCCAGGAGTACGAGAAGGTTCTGGAACTTCTCGACCTGACGGCCCCTGAACTGAAGTCACGGGTCTACCACCACGCCGCCCACGAGCGGCCGCTTTTCGATGTCTACGGCATCGAGCCGGAGATCGAAAAGGCCTTGAAGCGCCGCGTTTGGCTGAAGTCCGGCGGCTATATCGTCATCGACCGGACCGAAGCCCTCACATCCATCGACGTCAACACCGGCAAGTTCGTGGGCACGACCAATCTGGCCGATACGGTCTTCAAAACGAATCTGGAGGCCGCGCGGGAGATCGCGCGGCAGATCCGTCTGCGGGATATCGGCGGGATCATCGTGGTGGACTTCATTGACATGGAGATCCTGGAGCACCGCCAGCAGGTGCTGAAGGCACTGGAAGAGGCGGCGCGGGCCGACCGCACCAAGACCAACGTGCTGGGCCTGACCCAGCTCGGGCTGGTGGAGATGACTCGCAAGAAGGTGCGTCAGTCGCTGGACGACGTGCTGCAGCGGGCCTGTCCCTATTGCGACGGCCGGGGCAAGGTTCTCTCCGAGGAGACCATGTCGCGCAAGGTCCGGGGCGACGTGAAGCGCGTCCTCAAGCACACCAGCAGCGAGGCGGTCCTGATCGAGGTGCACCCCAGCGTCGCCGCCCTGCTCATCGGCGCCGGCGGCGCCAACCTGCGGGAACTGGAGAAGGAGACCGGCAAGCTGGTCTACATCAAGGGCGACTCGGACTGCCACCTGGAGACCATGAACCTGCGGGCCCTGGGGACGCGGGAGGAGGTCGAGGCCAAGGCCCTGCCCGTCCACACCGGCCAGCAGCTGGAGCTCAAGGTGGAGGAGCCCCACGCCACCAATCCGGTGGACGGCATTGCCCGCGTCGATGGCTACGTGGTGGACATCGAAGGGGCGGGCGACCGGGTCGGCGAGCGGGTCCGGGTCGAGGTGGCCAGGGCCTTTCGGACCTACGCCAAGGCGCGGCTGCTGTAATCAGCCGTCGAGATACCCGCCCGCCGTCGCGTTGACAGTCGGCCAGGCGGATGCTATCATTACAAAATGCGGGCGCAGAGTATGCCTTTGTGCCCAAAACCGCTCAAGATGGGCCTTTCAAAGCGTTTGGTAAAATCGGCGCTGCCCGTATTGGCGAGTCAAGGTTGGAGGTGTCCCCGTGTACGCAATCGTTCAGACTGGTGGCAAGCAGCTTCGCGTGGCCCCCGGCGACGTGGTCCGCGTGGAGAAGCTTGAAGCCGAAGTGGGCGGCAAGGTGACCCTGGACCGGGTCCTGGCCGTGGCCAAGGACGACGGCCAGCTGGTCGTCGGCACGCCGACGGTGGGCGGCGCCCGGGTCTCGGCGGAAGTCGTCGAGCAGGGCAAGCTGCCCAAGATTCTGGTCTTCCGTTACAAGAGCAAGGCTAATGAGCGCCGTCGCTATGGCCATCGCCAGCCCTACACGCGGGTGAAGATCGAGAGCATCGAGGCGTAGCGGCCGTGATCGTGGCGGAGGTGCGCCGGGATCCGGCGGGCCGGGTGACCGGCTTCACGGTGACAGGGCACTCGGGCCAGGCGCCCCACGGCGAGGACATCGTCTGTGCCGGGGTGACGGCCTTGAGTGAGACGGCCGTTCTGGGCCTGCGCCACGTGGCGGGAGCCCTGCCGCAGGTGGAGATGAGGGATGGGTTTCTGCGCTGTGAGCTGCCGCCTGTGCAGGGCGAGCAGGAGACCAGGGCGCAGGCCATTCTGGAGACCCTGGTTCTTGGGCTCCGCGACATCGCCCGCGACTATAAGAGCCACCTGCGAGTATCGGAAACATTGGGAGGTAAATAGCATGCTTCTGCAGCGTTTCGCTCATAAGAAGGGCGTTGGCAGCTCGCGCAACGGTCGCGACTCCAACCCGAAGATGCTCGGCGTCAAGCGTTTCGACGGCCAGTTCGTCACGGCTGGAAGCATTCTGGTTCGCCAGCGGGGCACCAGGGTGCACCCCGGCACCAACGTGGGCATTGGCAAGGATGATACCCTGTTCGCCAAGGTCGACGGCATCGTGGAGTTCGAACAGAAGGGCAAGGATCGCAAGCAGGTCAGCATCCTGCCCAACGCCGCTGCGCTTTAAGCAACCTCAAGTGCCCCAGCGCTGAAGAAGCCTGGGGCCTTGGTGTCTCTGGGGGTGATTCCGGTGGCTTCCTTTGTGGGCTGGGTTTTCCTGTTCACAACCGTTCTCCTGGGAGCGCTCTGGGCGGGCGAGCGCCGGCAGCGCCGGCGGGAAACCGCCGAGGCCAGGCGACTGCGGGAGGCTTTGGGCCACGACCTGGTCGACGTCATTCGCAACCAGCGCCACGGGTTCATGAACCACCTGCAGGTCATCTCCGGCTGGCTGCAACTAAAGAAGCCTGACCACGTCCTGGAGTATATAGAGGGCATCCGGCGCAAGCGCGAGCAGGAGACCCAGATTCTGCGCATCAAGAGTCTGGAGGTTCTGGGCCTGCTGCTGGCCAAGTCCTCACTGGCCGAGGCCAACGAACTGGACGTTCGCTGGGAAGTGGAGGGCCCCCTGGCCGACCCGCCTCACCTATGGGCGGAGGCCCTGGGGAGGGTCCTTGAGGTTTTGATCGCCGCCCTCGCCCGCGCCGAGGAGCCGCGGCGTCTGGTCGTGCAGTTGGTGCAGGTCGGCAGCCAGTATCGTGCCGAACTCATGGCCGACAGCGCAGAGTTCGCCTCCAGCATCGGGGCTGAGCTGGCCAGCCTGGCGGACCTGGCAGCGCGGGTGCGCGCCGCAGGCGGGCAGTGGACCGAGGATCTTGCTCCGTCCTATTCCCTAAAATTGAGCATGTCTGCAGGAGTGTGAGATTGGCGCCGGCCGCTGGGTCGACGGCGGCACCCTTGCGGCATACTAGGTTCGGGTGAAGCCGTGTTTATTGATCAGGCACGCGTTTTTGTCAAGGGCGGCGACGGGGGAAACGGCATCGTCTCCTGGCGCCGCGAAAAGTTTGTACCCCGGGGCGGACCGGCCGGCGGCGACGGAGGTCGTGGCGGGAATGTGGTGCTGGAGGTTGACGAGGGGCTTCGTACCCTGCTCGACTTCAAGTACCAGCGCCACTTTAAGGCGGACCGCGGGGAGTATGGGGGCACATCCAACAAGCACGGCCGCAACGCGGAGGACATGTTGGTCAAGGTGCCGCCGGGCACCGTCGTGCGCGACGACGACACGGGCGAACTGCTGGGGGACCTGACTGAGGACGGCCAGCGCCTGGTGGTGTCCCGTGGCGGTCGCGGCGGTCGGGGCAACGCCGCCTTTCTGAGCAATGCCAACCGCGCGCCCTCCTTCGCGGAGAAGGGCGAGCCGGGGCAGGAGCGGTGGATCAGGCTGGAACTCAAAGTGGTGGCCGACGTGGGTCTGGTCGGCTATCCCAACGCCGGCAAGTCCACGTTTCTTTCCCGTGTCTCGGCGGCCCAGCCCAAGATCGCGTCCTACCCCTTCACCACCATCACGCCGAACCTGGGGGTTGTTTCGGCCGGTGAGGGCCGTTCCTTTGTACTCGCCGACATCCCGGGCCTGATTGAGGGCGCCCACGAGGGCACGGGCCTGGGGCACGAATTCCTGCGCCACGTGGAGCGGACGCGGCTGTTTCTGCACGTGCTGGATACCGCCGGTACCGAGGGGCGTGACCCCCTGGACGACTTTGAGACCATCAACCGGGAACTGGCCCTGCACGACCCCGCGCTGGCCTCGCGGCCGCAGCTGGTGGTGTGCAATAAGATGGACCTGCCCGAAGCCAAGGAGCGCTTTCCCGCCCTGGAAAAGGCCCTGCAGGGCAAGGGTTACGAGGTCTACGCCGTCTCCGGAGTAACCGGCGAGGGCATCGACCGGGTCATCTACCGCGTGGCCGCCCTGCTCGATGAGATGGGGCCGGCCCATCGACTGGTCCAGGAGGACCTCAGCCCCGTTTACCGGGCGCGTGAGGACCACAGCCACCGGGTGGAGGTCCTGGACGGCGTATTCGTCGTCACCGGCGCCGACATCGAGCGTCTGGCGGCGATGACCGACTGGCGGAACGAAGAGGCGGTCCGGCGCTTCAACCGCATCCTCAACCGCCAGGGCATCGAGGCGAAATTGCGCGAACGGGGGGCCAAGAGCGGCGACACGGTGCGCATCCGTGACGTCGAGCTGGAGTTCGGCGGCGGCTGGGAGGAGGAGTAGGCGTGCGCCTTGGCATTCTGGGCGGTACCTTCGACCCCGTTCACGTCGGGCACCTCGCCCTGGCTGAGGCGGCCCGGACCGCCTTCGGTCTGGACCGGGTGCTCTTTATTCCCGCTGCCGTGCCGCCGCACAAGCCGGGCGGCGCCGTGGCCGCCGCCGAGGAGCGGCTGGCCATGGTCCGAAGGGCCGTGGACGCGGCGCCCTACTTCGCCGTGAGCGAGGTTGAACTGGAGCGGCAGGGCCCGTCCTACACCGTAGATACCCTGGCCGACCTGCAGCAGCGCCACCCTGGCGCTGAACTGTACTTCATCACCGGGGCGGACGAGGTGCTGGCCCTGGACACCTGGCACGACCCACAGCGTCTGCTGCAGTTGGCCCGGTTCATCGCGGCCACGCGCCCCGGCTTTGACCTATCCCGGCTGGCGCAGATGGAGTCACGCCTTGGGCCCGTGGCCCGTGGTCGCCTCTTGCCGCTGGAGTGGTTGGAACTTGGCCTCTCGTCCACGGATCTGCGCCGCCTTCTGAGCGAAGGGCGGTCCGTCCGCTACCTGGTTCCCGAGCGGGTTGTGGAGTATATCGAGGAGCGCCGCCTCTACCGGCGGGACTAGACGAAATAGCCGCCCTGCCGGGCGGCTGTTCTTCCTGGGGGGACCCGGATGCAGGAACAACACAATCAGGCCTGGGCCTGGGCTTCGGGGAGGCTGTCGCCATCTCGCCTCGCGCATACGCGTGGGGTGGTGAAGGCGGCGCAGGACCTGGCCAGGCGCTTCGGCGCCGACGAGGAAAAGGCCGGGTTGGCTGCCATTCTCCACGATGGCGCCAAGAATCTGGGAGGCCCGCGGTTGTTGAGTTTGGCCCGCCAGGAAGGTATCATAGTTGACATAGTACAGCAGCAGGCGCCGGACTTGCTTCATGGACCGGTGGCTGCTGCTTTGGCCCGCCGCGAAGTGAACGTGCAAGATGAGGCCGTGTTGCATGCTGTGGCCATTCACACCACCGGCGCCCCCGACATGTCCACCCTGGACAAGGTGATTTACCTCGCCGACTATGTCGAGCAAGGGCGCAATTTTCCCGGTGTGGAGGCTTTGCGGCAGGCGGCAGACCGTGACCTGGACCGGGCTGTGCTCCAGGCCATGGACGGTACTCTGCGCTACGTGATCGACCGCGGCTGGCTCATTCACCCCCTGACCGTGGAGGCGCGCAACTGGCTGCTCGGCCGGTTGGGCGCAGACGGGAAAGGGGGTCCAGACTAGGGGGTGGTTCCCACGCCGGAAAACCGTCCGAGACGACCGCGCCTGTGGGCGGCGAGCCTGCTGGCGCTGACCGTGCTGGTCGCCGCTCCGCTCACCGCCGCCTCGCTCTGGTACCGCTACGGCATTCAGGACCGGGGCCGGCAGGCAACACCCGGGTTCAAGTCCGAACCGGTTGCCGCTGCGGAAAGAGTCAACATTCTGGTCCTGGGCATGGATGACCAGGGTGTGCGGTCCGATACGATCATGGCAGTCAGCTTTGACCTCCAGTCGCGGTCCGTGGGCATCCTGTCCGTCCCCCGCGACTCGCGCGTTCGCATCTATACGGACGGGCCGGAAGACGCCAAGGGGCTCGCCGGCACGGATCTGAGCCGGGGCGGATATGACAAGCTCAACGCAGCCACCGCCTACCGCACCAGCGTCATGGCCGGTATTCCCCGCTCCATGCGAACGGTGGAGCAGCTTCTGGGCGTGCCGATTCACTACTACATCCGAGTCAAGCTGGATGGGTTCGTGTCCCTGGTGGACAGGCTGGGCGGCATCGATTTTGATGTGCCCCAGACCATGAACTACGACGACCCCGCTCAAAACTTGCATATCCATTTGAGGCAAGGACGTCAGCACCTGAATGGCCGCCAGGTCATGGAGCTGGTGCGCTACCGTGGGTACTACGGCGGCACGCCCGACCGCAGCGACGACCTGGCGCGGATTCACGTGCAGCAGGGTGTCATTCAGGCCATTCTGGCCAAGATGGAGTCCACCGGTGCCATCCTTCAACTGCCCGCCCTGGCGGGCGACCTGGCCCGAGCGGTGGACAGCAACCTCCCGGCTTCGCGTCTGGTCACTCTGGCTGCAGCGGCCGTCGGCGTCAAGTCCGATCAGGTGCATATGGGCGTCCTCCCCGGTCGCCCGGTCGGAGTGAAACAGGGTTTTGACCGGGACTACTACCTCCCCGACATGAATGCGGCGCAGCCCCTGATTGACACGCTGCTCCGGGGCACCGGGCCGGACGGGCGCAGCCAGGTCTAGGCCTCCGGCGTTCGGAAGGAACAGGGTGGCTGGGCCAAGAATACACCGGTACCCCGCGTTGAAGAGGGGACCAGGAAAGGCAGGGAACCGATTGGACGCCAAGGAAGAGGCCTTTCTCGCGGCCGAGGCCGCCAGCAACAAGAAGGCGCGGAACGTGGCCATTCTGGACATGACCCAGGTGTCCTCGGTGGCCGACTACTTCGTCATCTGCAGCGCCTCCAACCCCATCCAGGCGCGGGCCATAGCCGACGCCGTGGAGGAGAAGCTCGGTCCCGTGACCGGGCGTGGCCATCGTGAGGGCTATGACCTGGGGCGTTGGGTCCTGCTGGACTACGGTCAGGTTGTCGTTCACATCTTCCACGAGGTTGAGCGCGACTACTATAATTTGGAACGGCTCTGGGGAGATGCGCCGGCGTTGCCGGTGGCTTTTGCCGAGGCCTAGAACGGGTTCGGCAATGGTCGACACCGAACCTGGCGGCTTGACTTTGCGCACCGCGCCCCCTATAATCATAATTGTCCTCGCGGCCGACGGTTGCGTCACCTGAGGTTCATACAGCCAAAAGCTGTGATGGGGAGCAGTACGTCAGAGCCCTCTCGAAAGAGAGCCGCTGTCAGGTGAAAGTGGCGGCAGAGGAGCCGGCGGAACTCGCCCCGGAGCAGGCCAGGCGAACAAGAAGTAACCTGGCACGCCACGTGCACGTTACGCACGCTAAAGTCGATCATTTTGCGTGGGGCCATAGCTCAGTCTGGGAGAGCGCGTGAATGGCATTCACGAGGTCAGGGGTTCGATCCCCCTTGGCTCCACCAAAAACTTGATTGAATAGGGTGGTACCGCGGGAAACGTCTCGCCCCTAACAGGGCGAGGCGTTTTTCGTCGTATTAGCAGCTCAACCGGTACGTTCGCGGGGGTGCCTCTGGTGGAAGACCATTACAATGTAGCAGCAGTAGAAGGCAAGTGGCGAAAGGTGTGGGCCGAGTCAGGCCTGGATCAAGTCGAGCGCGACCCGCGCCGGCCCAAGTACTACTGCCTGGAGATGTTCCCTTATCCCTCGGGCAAGCTTCACATGGGGCACGTCCGGAATTACTCCATGGGCGATGTGGTGGCCCGGTTCAAGCGCATGCAGGGTTACAACGTGCTGCACCCCATGGGCTTCGACGCCTTCGGCATGCCGGCTGAGAACGCCGCCATCAAGAACAAGCTGCACCCGGCCGCCTGGACGTGGGACAACATCCACGCCATGGAGCGGCAGTTGCGCGAGTTGGGCTGCACCTATGACTGGCACCGCGAAGCCGTGACCTGCCACCCGGACTACTACAAGTGGACCCAGTGGCTGTTCCTGATGTTCTATAAGCGCGGCCTGGCCTACAAGGGCAACGCGCCCGTCAACTGGTGCCCGACCTGCAAGACCGTCCTGGCCAACGAGCAGGTGATCGACGGCAAGTGCTGGCGCTGCGACTCTGACGTGACCAAGCGGAACCTGGATCAGTGGTTCTTCCGAATCACGGCCTACGCCGACCAGCTGCTGGATGATCTGAAGCAGCTTAAGGGTTGGCCGGACCGGGTCCGGACAATGCAGGAGAATTGGATCGGGCGCAGCGTGGGCTGTGAGATCCGCTTTCGCCTGGCGGACGGCGGCCCCGTCGCCGGCGAGCCCTTCACCGTCTTCACCACCCGGCAGGACACGCTCTACGGCGTCACCTACGTGGTCCTGGCGCCGGAGCATCCACTGGTGGGCCGCCTGGTGGCGGGGACCGAGCACGAGGCCCCTGTTCAGGCTTTCCGCGAACGCTTGAAGAGCCAGAATGAGATCACGCGCCTGTCCACCGAGACCGAGAAGGAAGGCCTGTTTACCGGCGCCTACGCGGTCAACCCCGTCAACGGGCGGAAGGTGCCGATCTGGATCGCCAATTACGTGCTGATGGAGTACGGCACCGGCGCCGTGATGGGCGTGCCGGCCCACGACCAGCGCGACTTCGAGTTCGCCCGCAAGTACGGCCTGGATATTCAGGTGGTCATTCAGAACCGGGAGAAGAGCCTGGACCCGGCCACCATGACCGAAGCCCACGTGGAAGAGGGCGTGATGGCCAACTCCGGCCCCTTCGACGGAATTCCCAATACGGAAGGCAAGGACCGCGTCGCCGACTACATCGAGGAGAAGGGCATGGGCAAGCGCACGGTCAACTACCGCCTGCGCGACTGGCTCATTTCCCGTCAGCGCGCCTGGGGCGCCCCCATCCCCGTGGTCTACTGCGACCACTGCGGCATCGTGCCGGTTCCCGAGGACCAACTGCCGGTGCTGCTGCCCGAGGACCTCGCCTTCACCGGCGAGGGCTCATCGCCGCTGGCCCAGCACGAGGGCTTCGTCAACACGACCTGCCCCGGCTGCGGTGGCCCGGCCCGGCGGGAGACGGACACCATGGACACCTTCGTCGATTCGTCCTGGTACTACTTCCGCTATGCCTCGCCGGACAGCGACAGGTTGCCCCTGAAACCAGAGGACGCCGACTATTGGTGTCCCGTCGATCAGTACATCGGCGGCATCGAGCACGCCATCCTGCACCTGCTGTACTCCCGGTTCTTCACCAAGGTCATGCGTGACGCGGGGCTGGTCCATGTCGATGAGCCCTTCAGGAACCTGCTCACGCAGGGCATGGTCTTGAAGGACGGCTCGGCCATGTCCAAGTCCAGGGGCAACATCGTCAGCCCGGACGAGATCTTTGCCAGGTACGGCGCCGACACCGCCCGCGTCTTCATCCTGTTCGCCGCTCCGCCCGAGCGCGAGCTGGACTGGACGGACACCGGCGTGGAAGGCTCCAGCCGCTTCCTGCACCGCGTCTGGCGCCTGGTCGCCGGCTACCGGGAGAAAGTCAGCAACTACAAACACGACGACCTCGTGCATGACGGCGCCGGCCAGCCCACCATGGCCACGCGGGCGCGGCCGGATCATGACCGCGGCCTGCTCCGCCTGGTGCATCGCACCGTCAAGAAGGTGACTGACGACCTGGACCAGCGGTTTGCCTTCAACACGGCCATCGCCGCCACCATGGAACTGGTCAACGGCCTCTACAATTATCGCGAAAGGATACCCCAGGAGCAGCAGAACTCGCAGGTAATCGCCGAGGCTCTGGAGAAGTTGACACTCCTCCTGGCACCCTTCGCGCCTCACCTGGCGGAGGAACTGTGGGAGATGACCGGGCACAGTGGCAGCGTCCACCAGGCTCCCTGGCCGGCCTACGATGAGGCGGCCCTGGAGACGGAGACCGTGGAGATCGTCCTCCAGGTCAACGGCAAGGTACGCGACAAGCTGGTGGTGCCTGCAGGTCTGGACGAAGCAGGGCTGCGGTCGGAGGCCTTGAGCAACCCCAAAGTGCGCCAGCACACGGAGGGCCGGCAGGTGGTCAAGGTAATCACCGTCCCCGGACGCCTCGTCAACGTGGTGGTGAAGTAGGGGGCCGCCGGGTCGCACCCGCCCCGGGCATCAGTACTATGGTTGGGGGCTGGCCCAGTGGAAATGAACCTGCCGAACAGCATCACCGTGGTTCGCATCTTCCTGGTTCCCGTCTTCCTCATTCTGCTGCTGGTCAAGTTCCCCTTCGGGGCGGTGGTGGCCGCGGCGGTCTTCACCCTGGCCGCTCTCACCGACAGCCTGGACGGGTACCTGGCGCGCCGCAACAAGCAGGTGACCGACCTGGGAAAGATCCTGGACCCGCTGGCCGACAAGCTCCTGGTCAGCGCCGCCCTGATCGCCCTGGTGGAAATGCACAAGTTGCCCTCCTGGATCGTGGTGCTCATCCTCGGACGGGAGTTCGCCATCACCGGTCTCCGTGCGGTAGCCGCATCCAAGGGGCTCATCATAGCGGCCAGCAAGCTGGGCAAGTGGAAGACCCTCAGCCAGATCGTGGCCATCATCATCATCCTGACGGAGGACTCCTGGGGAGCCACCCTGGCGCCCACGTTCCTCCTGGCGGGGCGCCTCGTCCTGGTGGTGGCTGTGGTGCTGACCCTCTGGTCGGGCATCGACTACTGGGTCAAATTCTCGCGGACCCTAACGACCTAGCAGGAAATATCTGGATAGAGGTCGAAACCCCCCACCGAAGGTGGGGGGTTTTTATGTCGGACCCGATGATGAGCGAGGAGAGTGAGGTCTGGACCTGGCCGGAGCGGCTGGCGGCGGCAGCCCTCCTGGCCATTCTGCTGGGTGTCACGGCCTGGCTGGTATGGGCTCGCCACAGCGCGCGGCCGGCCCGGGGAGACAGGCCGGTGGCGGTCACCGGAGCAGCCGGGGCCACCACCCCCGCCGGGGTTGCGCCCGGCCTCCCCGGTCCAGCGGACGCGACGTCGGACACCGCCGGCCCTGATGGAAGGCCGGGCGCCGGCGGGACGGCCGCGTCCCCTCCCGGAGGCGCGGGCGCCAAGTCCCTCATGGTGCACGTCGCGGGGGCGGTGAAAAACCCCGGCGTCTACCCCCTGCCCTCGGGGGCCCGGGTTGTGGACGCCCTGAAGGCGGCGGGCGGCCGCCGCGACGACGCACGGGAGGACCTGCTCAACCTGGCCCTGCCGCTGACCGACGGCGACAAGGTTTACGTCCCTACCAGCCGCGACGTGGCTGCCGCCGGTTCGGCGGGCTCGGGGGGCTCCGGCGGGCCACCGGGTCAGCCGACCCCTTCGCCGCCGGGATGGCCGCCCGCCGTGGGCAAGGTCGACGTCAACCGGGCGGACCTGCAGACCCTGGACGCCCTGCCGGGCGTGGGCCCCTCGCTGGCCTCGGCCATCGTTCGCTACCGGCAGGAGCACGGCCCCTTCCAGTCCGTCGACGACCTGGAGAATGTGCCGGGCATCGGCCCGGCCAAGCTGGCCTCCCTGCGTGACCTCGTTGTCGTCCGCTAGTCCGGTCCGACCGACCAGGCTGCCGCCGCTGGGGTGGTTGGCGGCTTCCTTTGCCGCGGGCGTGGCCTTTCAGCCGTGGGTGTCTGACACCGCCGCCCCCTACCTGGCGGCCGGGCTTGCTTTCGCCGCCCTGCCGGCCCTGGCCTGGGCCCTGCTGTCGGCGGACCGGCGCCGCGGACGGGCGGCCCTGCTGGCCGCTGCCCTCATCGCCGGCCTCGCCTACGCCGCGGCCAGGGCCATTCTGCCGGCCGATGCCGTGGGGAGGCTGGCCGGAGGCGGGCCGGACTACCGGGGAGAGTTCGTGGTTCTGGACGGGACGGTGGCGTCCGAGCCTGCGGGAACACCACCGCGGGCATTCCTGCTGCAGGTCGGGAGTGCCCACGGTCGGCCGGTACACGGCCTGGTGCGGGTGACGGAGCCCGAACCGGCGCAGGGAGAGCCGCCGCCCCCGCTGCCGTACGGACAGCCGGTGCGTCTTGAGGGGATGCTGGCTTTGCCGCGGCCACCGGGGAATCCGGGCGAGTTCGACTACGCCGCCTACCTGCGCCACCAGGGCGTTCAGGCCGTCCTCCGGGCGCGCCGGCTCACGGCCCTTCCCGGACCCTCCGGCGGCTGGCCCCCCATACGCCTGGCCCTGGCGGCGAGGCGCAGCATGGAGAAGGTGCTGGCGGCGGCCCTGCCCGGCCCCGATGCGGCCCTGCTGGGCGGGCTGCTCCTCGGCGGGGCCTCCGACCTGGACCCTCAGGTGGCCCAGGACTTCCGGGTGGCCGGCCTCTATCACGTTCTGGCCGTGTCGGGATCCAACGTCGCCTTTGTAGCCTTGCCCGTGTTGGCCGCCCTGACCCTATGGCTGGGCCGGAGGCCCGCCCTGGCGGCGACGGCGGCGGTGGTCGTCGCCTACGTCCTGGTGACCGGAGCCACGCCCAGCGTGCTCCGGGCCGGCATCATGGCCGTTGCGGTTCTGGCGGGGGAGGCCCTGGGGAGGGGAGGCAACGGCCTGGCCTCCCTGGCGGCGGCGGCCCTGTTCCTGCTGTTGCAGAATCCGGGAACCCTCCGAGACCCGGGTTTCCAACTGTCCTTCGCCGCCACGGCCGGCATCCTCACTCTGACGCCGGGCCTCCAGGCCGGGCTGTCACGGCTGCCGCGTCTGCCGGAATGGGTCCGGTCTCCCCTGGCGATAACGGTGGCGGCACAATTAGGGGTGCTGCCCCTCTCGCTGGCTTTCTGGCAGGGCGTCTCCCTCATCTCCCTGGCGGCCAATCTGGTGGCCGCCCCGCTGGTGGAGGCTCTGGTCTGGCTGGGGAGCGCTCTGGTGCTCCTGGGCGAAGCGTCCGCACCTCTGGCGGGCTGGCTGTCCGGCCCCGTTCGGTTGACACTGGCGGTGTTGACGCGCAGTATGCACCTTCTGGCGGCTGTGCCCCTGGCCTACCTCACCGTGCCGGCCCCCGGCGCCCTGCAGGTCCTCGCCTATTACGCCGCCCTGACCCTGGCCGCAGCCCGGCCCCGCCTTCCTCCGCGCCTTCTGTGGGCGACCGCGGCTGTTGTGCTGTCCCTGGCCGTGGCGCCTCTCTGGCGGCACCCGGGCCCGGGTGGACTGGAGGTGGTCTTTCTCGACGTCGGCCAGGGGGATGCGACCCTGGTGCGGCTGCCGGAGGGGAAGACCATGCTGGTGGACGGAGGCGGCTGGCAGGATGGCGCGGCATCCGCCGGCTGGGACCCGGGGGCGCAGGTGGTGGTGCCGTTCCTGCGCCGTCAGGGGGTACGTCGCATCGATGTGGTGGTGGCCACGCACCCCCACGCCGACCATGTAGGCGGTCTGTCGGCGGTCATCCGATCCCTGCCGGTGGGCGAGGTCTGGCTGGGCGCGCCGCCTGGCGGCCCGTCGGAATTCGACGCCTACCGGACGTTCTTGAAGAATGTGGCAGCACTGGGGACAAGAACCCGGTACGTGCAGCGGGGGCAGGAACTGCGGCTGGGCCCTCTCGGCATCCTGGTTCTGGGGCCGCCGGCGAGGCCCTACACGGGGCAGCGCTCGGACGAGAACGCCAATTCGATCATCCTGAAGCTCACCTACGGACGGTCCGCAGTGGTGCTGGTCGGCGACGCCGAGGCGCCCGTGGAACGGGACCTGCTTGCCGACCCCGCCCTCGGGCCCCGCCTGGCCGGGGTCTCGGTGCTGAAGGCCGGACACCACGGCAGCCGTTACGCCAGTTCTTCCGCCTGGGTCGAGGGCCTGCAGCCCGCGGTGGCTGTCGTCTCCGTCGGGCGCAACTCCTTCGGCCATCCCGCAGCGGAGACGCTCCAGGTGCTCAGGGAGGCGGGGGGAGGCCGTCCGGTTTTACGTACAGACTGGGACGGCGCTATCCTCTTTCACAGCGACGGCCGGCGGGAGGAGATTCGGACCGTGCGTTCGGCCGTCCGCTGGCGGCGCCCCGCGGGTACCGGGAGATGGGAAGCCGCAGAAGGCCGGCCCCTGCGAGATGAGGCGGCGGCCCCGGGGCGGGGGGAGGTGGCGGCCGGAACGCTGTCGAAGTCTGCCTACTCCGGCGAGGCTCGGGAGGGATTTCCAGGCCCAACTCGAATACTAGCCGGGAATCTCCCGCCAAAGGGGGGGAGGTCCCGTGTACAGGGTTCTGGCGGTGGACGACGAGCCCACCATTCTGCTGCTTCTGGCCACCATTCTGGAGGAGCAAGGCATAGAGGTGACCACCGCGACCGACGGCGAGGAGGCCCTGGCACAGGTGCGCCGGAGCCCCCCGGACCTCATTTTGCTGGACATTTTCATGCCCCACCGGGACGGCCTCCAGGTGGTGGCCGAGTTGCGTGCGGATAAGGCCCTGAAGGACATCCCCGTGGTCCTGATCTCCGCCAACCCCAACCTTCCGGACCTGCCTGCGGCCCGTTACGTCCAGGGGTTCCTGGTGAAGCCCTTCGACCTGGACGAACTGCTCTCCGTGGTGCTGCAGCAGCTTTCCCGGAGTCCAAGGGAACCGGGCCCGCCCCCTGACGACCATCCCCAATAGCGCACGGGAGATCCCCGGGCGCTCAGGGGGCGGCCTCTTCCTTCCTCCCTCGGGCGAGACGTGAGGCCACCGTCCCCAGCAGGGCGCCCAGAGGCGATATGGCGGCAACGGCCGGAACTTGAAGCAGGTCCAGCACCTGCTTGATCGTCCAGGCCGGTGGCGGCAGCCTCAGTCCAAAGGGAGGGCCGAATAGGGCCCAGTACGTCAGGGCCTGGAGGCCCAACAGGGCGCTGATGGCCAGGCTCAGGTGCAGCACTGCAACGGTGGGGCGGATCGGTCGCCCGGAATCGCCGCGGCGCGCTGCCCTGCCTGCCAGGGTGCCCGTCAGCAGGGCTGCACCCAGGGCGGCAAGCCCCGCCTCCAGGAGCCGCTGCCTGATGAAGGCCAGGTAGGGGGCCTGTCCCACCTGGCTAAGACTGTAGGTGAACCCGTGCTGTCGAAAGAAGGGGCCGAAAGGCCAGGGCCCCAGCAGCAGGGCCTGGTAGACCACCAGGTAGAAGGCGGCGCCGGCGAAGACGGAGCGGCCATAGGGCTGTCTCCCCAGCAGTAGCAGGTAGAGAAAGAGGGCCAACACCCCGCCCGCCGCCCAGGGCAGGCGGCTGCGAATCTCCAACCACCACTGGTGACGCCCGCCCAGGGCGAACTGTCTGTCCACCTCCGCCCGGTAGGACTGGACCTCGGCGGCGCTGTTGCCGGGGCTCGGCGGGAGCACAAGACTGCCGCCCACCCCCTGAATGGCGGCGGACAGGAGCGAGGCTCTTGCCAGGGCGGCCAGACGGGAGACGGTCGCGGCCTCAGCGGGGCTGGTGTAGGCCAGCATGTCGGTCAGCGGCTGGCCGGCTGCGCCGGGGGAAGGCGCCAGCCCGAGCAGAGCAGCCAGAGTGGGGGCCAGGTCCTCACCGCGCCCGTCCGGGAAGTGTCCTGGCCGAACTCCCTTGCCGGCGGCCACCAGGGGCACCTGGCGCACCTCAGGCTCGGCGCCGCCACTGCCGCCCGCGGCTGTCACCCCGTGGTCCGAGGTCACCAGCACGGTGGTCTCACCCAGATCGATCGACCCCAGCAGGTGAGCCAGTTCTCCGTCGGCCTTGGAGGCGGCGTTCAGGTAGGGGCGGTTCCCACCGCCGACCATCAGGGCCGCCCGCTCCGGCCCACTGAGATAGATCACGGTCAGGTTGGCCTTGGCCTGCACGGCCGTATCGGCCTGTTGCAGGGACGCCTGTTCGGCTTCCGGGGCCGCGGGGTCGACCAGCAGGTCCAGGTCCACGGAGCGGGGCGCCAGACGGCTCCAGGACCGCGGTGCCGCCAGGGCGGTCGTAAGCGAGGCGGCCTTCGCCTGGTCAAACAGCGTCGGCACGAGCGGAGTCACGCCGGTTTCCGGAGACAGTACCCCGTGCTCGGCCGGTGCGGTTCCCGTCAGCAGGGTCGCCCAGGAGGACGGAGCGTAGGTGGGCACGGGCAGAGACAGGGTGCGCCAGGCCCCCTTCTGCCGCAGCAGGCTGAGGGAGGGAAGCTCCAGCGAGGCGTCCGTGCGGAGTCCGCCCACAATCACCAGAACCACGCGGCCGGTCAGGGCCGGGGGCGCGCCGGGCTGGGCGCGCAGGCCCAACGCGGTCGGCGGCTGGTACCCCAGCCAGGACTGATAGACGAGACGGCCCTGGCGCCAGGAGAAGAAGGCGGCGCCGGCCAGAAGAGCGAACAAGACGAAGAGGGCAGGCCAGCGTTTCACGGCAGCCTCCAGCATGTTGAATGGAGTCGGTTTTTGAGTGTTAGCCGCCGCCGGTGGCAAATCCTGCAAGCCGGTGTCGACAAGGGGGAGTTCGCCCTGGCAGCGAACCTTACAGGTATGGATGCCTTTACGCTGATGAGCGAAGCCAAGGCCGGCAGGCTTCAGCCGGTCTACCTGATTTACGGAAAAGAGACGTTTCTCCGCGACCGGGCCTTTCAGGCCATCCGCCGTCAAGCGGTGCCGGGTGAACTGGATGACCTCAACGTCACCATCGCCGACGGTCAGGCCGAGCCCCTCGAAAAGTCGCTGGAAATGGCCCAGACCATGCCGTTTCTGGCTCCCCACCGGGTGGTGGCCGTGAAGGACTCGCCCCTCTTTGCCGCGCGCCGCGGCAAGAGCGAGGCGGAGGAGGGCGAGGCGGAGAGCCACGTGCCGGAGAGCGGCTCGGAAGCGGCCTTGCTTCGCTACCTGGAGCACCCCAGCCCTGACGGCGTGCTGGTGTTCCTTTGCGGCGAGGGCGTGGACCGTCGCCGCAAGGCATATAAGGCCCTGGCCGGCAGGTACCCCGCTGTAGAGTGCCAGCCCTTGCGGGAACAGGAAATGCTCATGTGGCTTCGGGACCGCAGCGAGGAAATGGGCAAACGCCTGGAGCTGCGCGCGGCACAGGAACTGGCCCAGAGGATACCCGCCGATATGGCCCTGGCAGACAGCGAGCTGGCCAAGTTGGCGGCGCATGCCGGCGAGGCGGCGGCCATCACGGTGGAGGACGTAGCCCGCGTTGTTTCCGGCGTTTCCGAGAGCAACATCTTCGAACTTATGGGCTACATCAGCAGCAAGAAGAGGGCCCGGGCGCTGGCCCTGCTGGAGCGCATTCTCCGCGAGGGTGAGCCGGTGCCGCGCCTGCTGTTCATGATTGCCCGGCAGGTGCGGCTGCTGCTCACCGCCAAGGTGATGGCGGAGCAGGGTCACGGCCCCAAGAGCATCGAGCAGCGGCTGCGCCTGTTCCCTTCGGCCGTCCGGTCCCTGCTGGAGGCATCCCGCGGGTTCGGCCGGGAGGAACTGGTGGCGGCCCTGGGCAAGGTGCTGAAGGCCGACATAGCGGTGAAGACCAGTCAGGGCGAGCCCCGTTTGGTGCTGGAGCTGCTGCTGGTGGATCTGAGCGCCTGACTTCGCGCCCTCAGGCCAAGAAAAAGCCCCGGCGGCCGTGAGGCCGTCGGGGCTTGCTTTCTACTTTCCGGATGGGATCGGCGGTTCAGGCCTTGGAGCTGGCGATACGCTTGGCCAGCCGCGCCTTCTTCCGGGCCGCCGTGTTCTTGTGGAGAACGCCTTTGGAGACAGCCTTGTCGATGAGGCTGGCCGCCCCCCGGTAGGCCTGCTCAGCGGCGTTCCCGTCGCCGGCGACGAGGGCTGATTCCACCTTGCGAGCTGCGCTCTTGACGGACGTCTTCACCGTACGATTGCGCTGGGTGCGAATCTCCGCGAGCTCAGCACGCTTGATGGCTGACTTGATGTTGGCCACCCGAAATCACCTCCTGTCCCCAAAGTCACGACCACTATAATACCATGAGTTGGCTGGGCAGGCAACCCCGGGCCACCGCGGCGTTCTTAGCAATAGCTGGCGATGGTGGCGGTATAGAGGCATTGGCCGCCGGACATTCTAGCAGCGAAAGACGAACCCAGACTGGGGGTGTAAGCATGCTTGGCGCCATCGTCCGCTTCATTGTCTCGGCCCTGGTTCTCCTCCTCGTCAGCTACCTGGTGCCGGGCTTCCGCATCTTCGGCTTTTGGAACGCCCTGATCGCGGCCGTCGCCATTTCCCTTGTGGGCTGGCTGATTGAGTCCCTGATGGGACGCCGGGTGACCCCCGGGACCCGAGGTGCGATCGGCTTCCTCACCGCCGCAGTTGCCATCTACGTGGTTCAGTTCTTCATTCCCAGCATGCGTGTGAGCATTCTGGGGGCCTTGCTGGCTTCCGCGGTCATCGGGATCATCGACATGTTCGTACCCACCGAACTGCGCTAAGCCGGAGCGTCCCGCCAATCCCAGCCCTGCGGGCTGGGATTTTTCTGTCGCCGCCTGTCCGCACCACGCCGCATGGCCGGCGGTCGCCGGCATATACATGGGTTGTACACGGGTGGTGATGTTATGGATGGCGAGTGGACCCGCTGGCTCAGTGACCGGCTGCCGAAGCGACTGGACATGAGGGTCGTGGCGGCATACGGGGCGGTTATCGGCGCCATCCTGGTCGTGCTGGCGATACCATCGGGACGACCTGCCGACGAGATGGCCGTTCCTGCTCTGGCGCGGCCAGGCCGGCCGGGCGGGGCCCCGCCGGCGGCGGTGTCGTGGTTCTGGTCGCCAGGCGGGGGCGTGAAGGTGCTGCGATCTTCGCTGGTGGCGGGAATGCCGGTGCTGGGCTGGCCGGACGCGTCGGCGGTGCAGGCAACGGCGGGGCAGCACGGGCCGGGCGCGGCGCCGGCCGGCCACGGCGTCTGGAGCGTGAGTGGATGGCTAAAAGGCCTTATCGGCGTCAACCCGCTGGACCCCCGCTCCCTGCTGGCGGCTGAGGTCCCGGGCATGAAGGATCCGGGCCCGGCGGAACGCGGAGAGGACGGACAGGCCGGCCAGGTCGAACAGCCGGGCCGCACCCCGGCAGCCGATGTCACCAACCCGCCCCCGGTGGCCTCCAGCAAGGACCCGCTGGTGGCCATCTACCACACCCACGCCTATGAGTCCTACCTGAAGACCCTGGACCTGCCGGCCGGCGCTCCCCTGACCTCCGCCATCAGCAACGACGACAGCAAGAACATTGTGGCGGTGGGCGCCCGCCTGGCGCAGGACCTGGCCGACCTGGGCGTACCGGTGGTGCACTCCGAAGCCCACCATGGGCCGCAGGTGGGGGCTTATGTCCGGTCGCGCCAGACGGCCGAGGCCATGATGAAGGAGTACCGCTCGGTGCAGGTTCTCTTTGACCTGCACCGGGACTCGCAGCCCCGCAGCATCACCACCTCCACCGTGGACGGCAAGCCTGCGGCGCGGGTGATGATCGTGGTGGCCAGGGGCTCGTCCAACCTGAAGCAGCCCTATTACCCGAGGAACCTGGAGTTCGCCCAATCCATCTACGCCGAGGCCAACCGCCGCTATCCGGGCCTGATGCGGCCGGTGTACGAGGAACCGGCCCGCTACAACCAGGACCTCCTGCCGGGGGCCATCCTGTTCGAAATCGGCGGCCCGGAGAACACCCTGGAGGAGACCTACCGCTCGATCGACATGCTTTCCCGGGTCCTGGCCGACCTCCTGCGCCAGGGCAAGTACCCCCACCCGTCGAAAGCCCCAGTCAAATAGGACCGATTCGGGAGCCGGCGGCAGCGCCGGCTCCCTCGTTTCCGGACAGGAAAGGGCCGCGGCGCCGGGCGGTCCGACGGCGCCGGCCGGACTGCCATTCGTGCTG
>CALMNP010000142.1 GCA_937868875.1 uncultured Bacillota bacterium
GCGCCGTACAGGTCCGGGAACAGCGAGAGATGGTTGATGTTCATGCGGTTGAGGTCACGCAGGCAGAGGTCGCGGTCCCGATCCGGGATCAGGATCTTCATCAGCACGTAGCCGTCGTTCTCGCCCTCGAAGTTGCATCGGACCCAGGACTCGATGTCATCGCCGTCCGGGCAGCGGGTGAACAGGCCGCCCTGGTTGAGCAGACGCGGGTTCTCGTCGGACTGTGGCCGGACGAATTCGATGCCCGTGTGCAGGCTGTATCCCGGCCCCCGCCCCAGCCGCACGTTCACCCGGTCCGACTTCTCGCGCACCAGCGGCTCGTGCAGGGCGAAGACCGCCCGGTGCTCCGTCCGGTCGGCGCGGCTCTCGCCGTCCTGGACGAATGCGAAGAACGCACCCACGAACGGGGACGTGGTCCAGTCCAGCAGGGGCGTGGACAGACCGAAGTGCTGGCCCAGGGCCCACCAGTCATTCTCGTCCTCGATCAGCGGCGGGTTGGGACCCCGCCGCCCCCGGGCAGCGGCCTGAAACCGCTGGAGGTGGGCCGCGCGTTCAGCCTCGTCCGCATCGCCCAGCAGCCGGTCCAGGGTTGAAACCAGCCGCCAGTGGCTGGACCGCTGGCCTCGGAACACATAGGACGGCTGGTCCAGGATGCGGTCGTCGGCGAACCGCTCGTGCACAAAGTCATAGAAGTAGAGCCAGGACGAGAGCGTCACAGTGCCGACGCCGTCCGTGATGCCGGATTCCACCCAGGCGTCCATCGTGAGCGACCTCCTCGGTTCAGGGATTCGAGGGCGGCAGGGGCAATCCGTCCGGGGCCCGGCCGGCATCGCGTACAGCCGGCGGACGGGATGGATGGAAAAAGGCGGAGCAGGGCTTTCACCCTGCTCCGCTTTGTGTCAGGCTCGGTCGTCAACCCTAGTGGGCGTCGACGGTGGCCGTCTTGAAGTCCATGTCGGCGCCAACGGCGAAGCGCTGGATGCCCTTGACATAGGGCTTCTCGATGAAGTTCCAGGCCGGATGGAAGATGGGGGCGATGGGAAGCTCTGCAAGCAGGATCTTTTCAGCCTTCTGCATGTCGTCCATGCGGCGGGCCTGGTCACCGGTAGCCTTGGCGTCGTCAACCAGCTTGTCGTACTCCGTGTTGTTGTAGAACGCGGAGTTGTTGCCCGGGTTGTCGGCCGGAGCGGTGCGCCACATGTCGATGAAGGTCATGGGGTCGTTGTAGTCAGCGCCCCAGCCGGCGAACACGATCTGGTACTGGCCCTTGGTCATGCGGTCCAGGCGGACCTTGAAGGCCACCGTCTCGATGTTCACGTCGACGCCCAGGTTCTGCTTCCACATCTCCTGGACGGCCACGGCCCACTTCTTGGCCCGCTCGGAGTCGCCGGACAGGAAGCTGATCTGCGGCGCCTTGGTCAGGCCCAGCTCCTTCAGGCCGGCTTCCAGGGCGGCCTTGGCAGCGGCCTGGTCAGCCTTGGGGGCGAGAATGTCGCCCACCAAGGGATGGAACGCGCCCTTGTCGCCGGAAATGCTCGGCGGGGTGTAGGCCAGGGCCGGGATGGAGCCGTTCTTCAGGATGTTGTCCACGAAGGACTGCCGGTCGATGGCCAGCGACAAAGCCTTGCGCATGTTAGCGTTCTTAAAGACCTTGTCCTTGTTGTTAAACTCGATGTACCAGGTGGTGGAGTCGGCGCGGGTCTTGACCACGCCCTTGGACTTGTACTGGTCGAGGAACTCAGCCGGCACGTTGATGACGTCCAGCTCGCCCGCCTCGTACATGTTGACCGGGGTGTTGATGTCCTTGATCATGGTCATGTTGATCTGGTCCAGCTTGACGTTGTCCTTATCCCAGTAGTTGGGGTTCTTATCCCAGACCATCTTGGACTCGTGCGTCCACTCGGACAGGACGAAGGGACCGGAGTAGACCATCTTGTCCGGATCCGAGGCGTACTTGTCGCCGTACTTCTCGACGATGTCCTGGCGCTGCGGCAGGAAGGTCGGGAAGCTCATCAGGCTCAGGAAGTAGGGGGTCGGCGCAGCCAGGGTGACCTCGAGGGTCTTGTCGTCCTTGGCCGTGACGCCCACGGTCTTGAGGGCCTCGGCGATCTTCTGATCGGCGTCGGCCGCCTTGACGTCGATCGCGGACAGGGCGTCAAAGCCCTTGATGTACGCGAACTGGTAGGAGTACTCGGCGGCGGTCTTGGGGTTCATGGCGCGCTTCCAGGCGAAGGCGAAGTCCTTGGCCGTGATCGGCTGGCCGTCACTCCACTTGGCGTCGCGCAGGGTGAAGGTGTAGGTCATGCCGTCGGATGACACGGTCCAGTCCTTGGCCAGGCCGGAACCCTTGGTGGCCGGCTGGTTCTCCTGCTGGCGGACGAGGCCGTCCTGCAGGGCGTTCAGCACTTCAAAGGACACCTGGTCGGTGGTCAGGACCGAATCCAGTCCCGGCGGCTCTTCGCCCAGATTCCAGTGAAGAACCATGGGCTTCTTCTCGGTGGTGCCGCCGCTGCCGCCGGACTTGGAGCAGCCGGCCGCGACAACGCTGACGATCATCAAAGCTGCAAGCAACAAGGCAATGGTCTTCTTCGACATCCCGTTTCCCCCTCTGCATGCTTTGGGATCTTTCTATCTATAGGACCTGGTTCCGTCGGATCCGGTTTCCCTCATCCGCCATGAACCACCCCTTTACCGCCTGGCATTCGGGGAATTCACATCTAATTCTTGCATTGTTTATCTTATTACACCGTTAATGCCGCTGTAAATGATTTTGTAACAGAATTGTCATGGACAATCGTGGGAAACCCCGCCGTGTCCCGGCGGGGTTTGAGCGAGAGTGAGGCGACGCGCAGTTTCGGCCTTCCCACCAACTGCCGGGCGGTTAGTCGTAGCGCACCCGGAAGAGGCCGGCGGTGGTGAAGATGGCCGCCAGCAGCAGAAGCACCGTGATGGGCCAGACGAGGCCGCTCCAGCCGCCGCCCCGCAGCATGACCTGCCGGAAGCCGTCCATGGCCCAGGCCTGGGGTGTCAGGTATCCGACGCGGCGCATGGTCTCGCTGACCAGGTCCAGCGGCCAGTAGACGCCGCCCAGCATGGAACTGGCCGAGACCACCAGGGTACCGACGGCGCCCTGCTGCTCCGGGGTTCGGACGATGCCGGCCAGGAACAGCCCCATGCCGGTTGAGCACAGGACGAAGGCGGAGGCCATGGCTGACAGCGGGAGGATTGGGCCCCAGTGGACTCGGAACAGAAGGGTGGAGGCCGCCAGCAGCACGGCGAACTGGGCCATGCCGGCCAGGAAGAAACTGAGCAGGTACCCGCCCATGAGGGAGCGGCGGGTGACGGGCGAACTGAGGATGCGTCCCCAGGTCCCATCCTGACGCTCCCGCAGGATCGTGCCAGTGCGCATAAACACCATCATCATAACGAACATGACGGTGAAGCCCAGGGCGTATTCATTCAGGCCCGGTCCCCCCGCTTTTCTGGGGTCGACCGGCCGCGAGGCCTCCCGCTGCTCTACGGCAGGTCCCTGTGCCTGGCGGTTCGCCTCGACCCGGGCGTAGGCCTCCTTGACGGCCTCTTCGCCGGCGGCCGGCCCCGCTGCCGTCAGGGCGAGGCGGTAATCCTGGGCGACGCGAAGCGCCGCGCGCCGGACCATGGGCCCGACTCCTACCTGGAGGTTTCCCCCAGGCGGGGAGACCATCTGAAGCATGGGCGCCTCCCCCTGCGCCAGCTCCTGGCCGAATCCGGCCGGGATGATCAGGCCGGAGTCGATCTTCCGGTCCACGAAGAGCCGGCGCAGGTCAGCCTGGGAGGAGGGGATGAGCTTGATGTCCCGTTCCTCCTGCAGGGCGGCGGCGACGGCCTGGGAGGCGAAGCTCCCGTCCTGGTCCACGAGCGCGACGGGATAGACGTGGCTGCCCCCGGACACGCCGCCCAGCACATTGCCCATAAGCAGGGTGAAGAGCAGCGGCAGCCCCAGGGACATCAGCAGCAGGCCGCGGTTCTGGACGGCCAGTCGAAACTGCAATTTGGCGACAGACCAGAGGTTTCTCATCGCTTACACCTCCCGGGTGGCCAGCCGGCGGGCGCCGAGCAGGCCCGTCGCCAGGCCGGTGACCGCCAGTACCAGCAGCGGCAAGGTCAGGCCGCCCGGCCCGACGCCGCCCATCTGGTCAAGGAAGCCCTTCAGCCCCCAATAGTTGGGAATCAGGCGGGCGACCGCCTGCAGTCCGGGCGGGAACAGGTAGAGCGGGAACATGCCGCCCGACAGTACGGCGAAGATGTTGCCCGCAAGGCCTACCGCCAGGTCCACCACGTGTGGGTCCCGGGCGTAGGCGGCGGTCAGGGTGGCGATGCCGGTGCTGGCCAGGGTGAAGGCCAGACCGAGCGCCAGGACTGGAATCCAGGGGCCCCAGTAGACCCCGTAGAAGAAGTGCGTCCCCAGCATCAGCACCAGGAACTGTGCCAGCAGCACCACCATGCTGCCCAGGATCTGGCCGGCCGCAATCTGGCGGGAGGAGGTGGGTGTGGCCAGCATCCGGGAGAGAGTGCCCCCCTGACGTTCCTGCAGGATGTCGCGGGCGCGGGTGAAGGCGGTCATGACCATGAACATGATGGCCATGGCGGCGGCATAGTACTGCAGACCGCTGACCGGGCGGGCCCCGGACGAGACCTCCTGCAGGCGGGGGAGGCTCTTCTCGTCAAGCAGGGGGCTCTTGGCCCGAGCGGTCAGGAGCTGACGCGCCTGGTCCGGCCCCAGCGCGCGGGCGGCAAGATTGCCGAAGGAGACCTGGTCGGCGAAACCGCCTACCACCTGCATCACGATATGGGCCAGGGTGGGCTGGCCGGGATCCGTAACGACCTGAATGCGGGTCGTTCTGCCCGCCAGGATGTCGGCGGAATACGTGGGTGGCACATAGACGGCGGCAACGGCGCGACCGGCGGTCACCTCCGCCTGGGCCGACTCAAAGTCGGCGGCCGGCGCAGCGACCATCACCCGGCGCGCCTCGGCGCTGCCGAAGACGTCTTCGGCCAGCGTCTTTCCCAGGTTCAGGCCGGGCCCCGCGGGCAGGGCGGCGCCCTGATCCTGGTTGACGACCACCACGCGGAACGTGCTGATCTTGCCGCCACTCATCATGTTGCCCAGGGTGATGCCCAGGATGGCGATCAGAACCAGGGGCATCACCAGCAGCATGATCAGGGAGCGCCGGTCGCGGGCGCTGCGGGTCAGGCTGTTCGCGGCTATGACATAGACTTTGCGCATCGGTGACACCTCCTAGTCGCGAAGGGCCCGGCCCGTCAGGTGGAGGAACACGGCCTCCAGGTTGGGCTCCTGCACCTCGATGCCGGTCACCTTCTTGCCCTGACCGGCGACAGTTGCCATCAGGGGGGAGAGGACGGCGGCGGCGTCGCTCACCAGAGCCACGAGCGCGCCTTCGTCGGCGCGGGCCTGGCGGACGCCGGGGACGTCAGCGCTCGCGGCCACCAGGGCCTCATCCGGGTTGGCGATCTTGAGCCGGATGGTGGCGTCGGTACCGACCAGATGCCGGACCTCGTCCAGGCTTCCCCGGGCGATGACCTGGCCGTGGTCGATGATGGCCAGCCGCTGGCAGAGGTACTCCACTTCCTCCATGTAGTGGCTGGTGTAGAGGACCGTCATGGACTTCTCCTGGTTCAGCCGCCGGACGGTCTCCAGGATGTTGTTGCGGCTCTGCGGGTCGATGCCCACCGTGGGCTCATCCATGATCAGCAGCTGGGGCCGGTGCAGCAGGGCGGCGGCGACGTTGATGCGCCGCTTCATGCCGCCCGAGTAGGTATTGATGCGATCCTTCTGGCGGTCAGTGAGGCTCACGATCTCCAGGGCCTCGTCCATGCGGCTCTGCAGTTCGCGGCCGGAGAGGTCGTAAAGCGAGCCCCAGAAGGCCAGGTTCTCGCGGGCCGACAGTGTAGGGTAGAGGGCGATGTCCTGGGGCACCACACCCATGACCCGTTTGGCCTTCACCGGCTCCTCGGCGACGCTGTGGCCGCCCACGATGACCTCGCCCTGGTCGGGGCGGAGCAGACCGCAGATGATGGAGATGGTGGTGGACTTGCCGGCGCCGTTCGGCCCCAGCAGGCCGAAGGACTCGCCGCGGCCCACCTCCAAGCTGACGCCGCGCACCGCCTCCTTATCGCCGAAGCGCTTGACGATGTTCTTCACCTGAAGCATCAGGGTCACTCCCTTTGACTTCGTCCTACAGTCTCAGGATAAGACGGAAGGAGCGCCGGCACATCTGCCGGCGCTCATGTCTTTGGCAACCTCACCCATGACGAAAGTCATGGGCCGGCCTCAGCCCGTCCCGCCTAGCCCACTCCGTGGCGCACCGCCCAGAGAGCCGCCTGGGTGCGGTCTCTCAGGCCCAGCTTCTCGATGACGCTGCTCACATGGTTCTTGGCCGTCCCCTCGGTGATAAAGAGGGCCTCGGCGATTTCACGGTTGGAGAAACCCTGGCCCAGGAGGCGCAGGACCTCCCGCTCGCGGTCCGTCAGTTGGCCCAGGGCCGCCTGGTCCGGCACCGCCGGGGCGGGCGCTGGTGTGCGGCGGGAGAGCTCCGCCACCACCTTGGCTGCGATGGGCGGCGGCATCACCACGCCCCCCGTCTGAACACGCCGGACGGCCTCGGCGATCTCGCCCGCCGGCAGGTCCTTGGTCAGGTAGCCCGAAGCACCCTCCGTCAGGGCCTCCATCACCAGCTGGTCGTCGTCAAAGGTGGTCAGAATCAGTATCCGCGTCCCCGGGAGCGAGGCCCGCAAGGCTCGGGTGGCCTCGACGCCATTCATGACCGGCATGCGCACGTCCATCAGCACCACGTCGGGCCGGTGCGTCATGGCGGCAGCCAGCGCCTCCCGGCCGTCGGACGCCTCGCCCACGACGTCGATGTCGTTTTCCAGGGAGAGGAGAGTTCGCATGCCCTCCCGCAGCAGGCGCTGGTCCTCCACCAGCAGTACGCGAATCATGAGGGGTCCTCCCTGAGGTGCGTAATGGGGACGGTCACCCGAACCTCGAGGCCGGGGTCGAGCCGGACGACCTGCACGGTGCCGCCC
>CALMNP010000143.1 GCA_937868875.1 uncultured Bacillota bacterium
ACCAGCGGATGGGCTTCCACCACGCGGCTGGGAACGCGGTTGTAGACCACCTGGGGCAGGGGCACCACCTGCTTGGTCCAGCGACCGTTCCGGAAGACGGCCGCCCGCACCCGCCGCGCCTGCCAGTCCACCTCCGCCGGTGCGAAGACGCAGAGCAGGGCGCTCTTGCTCCGGGACATCCGGGCCAGGGCGGCAAAGTGCTCCGTGCGCTCGCCGAAGGGCGAGCGGCCTGCCAGAGAGAGGGGAGAAGCGGGCCTCCCCGGAGGGGTGGTGAGAATGCCCAGGACGGGGCTGCCGGCGGTGGTCATCCGGCGTCACCCCCTGGCAGGGCGGGAGCGAGGGCGACTTCCTGGCGGCCCTCAGCCCCCGGCGGCAGTGAGGGCCCAGGCGCCGCCGGGGGAACGCCGGCGAAGCGGCCCTCCCGTTCAAACCCTGCCCTGTAGCCGCCGTAGTACACCAGCCGGCGGGTCCAGGTCTGGTTCCAGGCGGGCCTCAGGTGGAAGACCTTTCGGCCCGGCTTGGCGTTGACCTCCAAAACCCACGGCCGGCCCTCGCGGTCGACAGCCAGGTCCATCCCCAGTTCACCGAGTTCCCGGCCGATGCCACTCTCCAGTGCGGCGGCGATGGCCAGGGCCGCCTCTTCTGCCCGGCGCCTCACCTGGGGGGCCTCCCCGCCGAAGACGCGGGCCAGCACCGGCCCCACCATCAGGGCGTCGCCGCCGGTGCGAATGTGCGTGGTGATGCCGCCCGGGGCGGCCAGCTTGGCGACCAGGGCGGTCAGGCGCCAGGCCCCGGATTCGTCCTTCTGCACCATGGCCCGCAGGTCGAAGGCCCGCCCACGGTAAACCGGCAGCCGCACGCCCTGCTGCACAATGCAGGGGGTCTTGCGGGCGGTGGCTCCGACCAGCCGGCGCACCGTGGGCCAGCCCCCGAGGCTGCGGATGGGTCGGACCCCGCTCAGGCGCGTGACGCGGTAGCGCCGCGGCGCCACCCGCTCCACGCGAATGATGCCGCGGCCGGCGAAGCCGTCGCGGGGCTTGACATAGACCATGCCGTGGCCCGCCAACAGCTCCTGGACGCTTTGGGGGGTGGCTCTCAGGGTGCGAGGGATCAGCCCATGGATGGTGAGATCCCGGCTGAGCGTCTCGCTCACCTGCCACTTGTCGAAGTAGCCGGGGTTGAAGAAAGCTGCCGTATGGGGGAGCGACCGCAGGCGGTTCTCCACCTTGCGGATGGGTGCGCTGAGTTCGGCGCTTCGGCCCAGAATTCGGTTATAGACCACGTCCGGCAGGGGAAAGACACCGGCTGTCCAACGCCCTGCCCCGCCCGCCGGGGGAACGCGGTAGGTGTAGCCGCGCGTGGTCAGGCTGGACCAGTCCACATCGTTGGGTCCGAAGACGTAGGCCAGACCGCCTGTGCGGGCGGCGAGGAGGCAGGCGTCGCGGAAGAAGTTCTGGTCTCCAGCGTAGGGACACGCCCTCTGGCCCGCATAGATGCTGCGCAGGCTCATGAAACCCAGCACCGGACCGAGGTGCAGGCCGCCGTCGGCCTCGCGGCGCAGCCAGAGCCGGTGGCCCGCGTGCAGCGGAAAGGCCGCCAGCAGACGGCGGCTCATCCGGGCTAGAGACGGCGTGGCGCCCCCGCCCGCCCGGACATGGGCCTGAAACCGCCGCTGACCCAGGCGGACCACAACGGTTTCCCCGCCGACCAGGCCCAGGGCCTGCAGGGCCTCGTGAGGCAGGGCAAGCACGGAGCCCGGTTGGGGCGAGGCCATGAAGCGTCCCTGCCAGAGCCTCACAAGGCCACCTCCTT
>CALMNP010000144.1 GCA_937868875.1 uncultured Bacillota bacterium
GGCCGGGGTCAGTCGTCGAGGAGGTCCTCCAGGTCATAGACCACACGCCCGGCCTGGCGCACCTTGCGCATGGCCATCAGCACGCCGGGCACGAAGGATTCGCGGGAGATGCTGTCGTGGCGGATGGTCAGGGTCTGACCGGGGCCGCCGAAGATGATCTCGTGGTGGGCCACAGCGCCGGGGATGCGGATGCTGTGGATGGGCACGGGACGGTTGGCGCCGGCCTTCTCCAGCCGCGCCGCGATGCGCAGGGCCGTGCCGGAGGGCGCGTCCACCTTGGTGTTGTGGTGCATCTCCACAACCTCCACGTGGGGCATGAGTTTGGCCGCCTGCTCGGCGAAGCGCATCTGCAGCATCACGCCGATGGCAAAGTTGGCGATGATGGCCGCGCCCAGGCCGGTCTTCTTCACCAGGTCCTCGAAGCGGCGGTAGTCGTCTTCCGTGAAACCGGTGGTGCCCACCACCGGAGCGCAGCCGTTCCGGAGGGCAATTTCAATGTAGTCCCGGCTTGCCTCTGCCCGCGTGAAGTCCACCAGGATATCCGCCGCGGTACGCGCCAGCACCTGCTCCAGGCTGGAGGAGATGGGAACCCCAAGCGTGCCCGCTCCTGTCACCTGTCCCACATCCTGGCCGGCGCCGGACCGGGCCACGGCCCCCACCAGGGCGACGCTGGGCTCGGCGGCGAAAGCCCGGATCAGTTCCCGGCCCACCTTGCCGGTGGCGCCTGCCACAATCACCTTCTGCGGCTGCAACGGCTTCCACTCCTTCGTGGGGCGAGCAAAACAAAACGACCAGCGAGAGTCATCGCCTGGTCGCATAGTACACCCGGAGATGCTCACTCGCCCCTGCTGTGAGATAGCGCTCCATCCGAACCCGAGGGGTCGCGATCCGGATGACAGTGACGCACCTGTTGGATGCGCCCCCAGCCCGGCCACCCTGGCGGGTGCCCGGACTTCGGCGGAATACCCTTTCCTCCTGGATCATCCATGCCTTCTCCCCAGGAGTACTGATGTCCTTCCGCGCCTCTACCCCACCTCCAACGAGATGAGGCACTCGCTATTCGGTTTAATTTAACCCAGAATATCACGCACGTTCCAGCAGTGTCAACGCTCGGCGGCCGTGAAGAAGAGGGCGCCGTGGCCTTATCCGGCCGCGGCGCCCTCCGGGGTTCCAGCGGTAATCAGTAAGTCTCCCGCAGGGCCACGTGGATCTGGATGCCGCCGATGGCGTCCAGCTCCAGCGGGATGACCAGCCGCTTGATGGTCAGGGTGGAGATCATCACGCCGCGGCCGCTGATCAGTGAGGGCGGGGCGATGGTGCAGGGGTAACCGGCGGCTTCCAGCTCGCCGGAGGCGATGCCGGTAATGACGTTGCCCAACTCAGCGATGGCACTCTCGGACATCTTGTCGAACAACGGCATGGGCTCGCCGGTCATGGCCGAGACGATGGCCTTGGCCGTCTTCTCACTCATGTTGTACAGGACCAGGCCCTGGACGCGACCGGTGACGCCGATGAGAACGGTCAGGTCGTCGGAAGCGAGGGGTGATTCCTGGATGGAGATCTGGCCCTTTCTGGCCGTGACCCTGCACTCGGTCTGCAGCACCTGGAGGGCCGCCGAAACAAAGGGGTTGATGAATTCCGCTTTCATGCCGTTCCGCCTTTCCTACAGTTCGAACTTCAGAGCCCCCGTCTCTACCAGGGAGGAGACCTCCGAGGTAAAGGCCAGGATGCCGTCTTCGCCCATTCCCAGGGCGGCCAGGGCCGCCTCCTCAAAGGGGTAGGCGAGGCCGTCCCGGCCCACGCCGACACCGAGCATCAGCACCACCGCGTCCGCCACGTGGACCAGGGCGGTGAGCCGAGCCACCTGTCCGGGCGGCCCGGAACCCAGAATGGGCTGCGACGGCTGGTGGTGGTTGGCGATGGCCTCGGCCAGGTGCAGGGGCAAGTTCCACTTGAGGGCCAACTGCCCGCCCAGCTGGGCGTGGTCCACGCCCAGAATCTGGCGCTCTGCCTCCACGAAGGACAGGCCGTGTTCTTCGACCTTCTCCAGCAGGTCCTGATACTCCTGCCCCACAAACTGGGCCAGGACCAGCTTGCCGAAGTCGTGGAGCAGTCCGGCCACATAGGCCTCCTCCGGATTGGGCAGGTCCAGCCGCTTGGCCAGCAGCCGGCAGGCCCCGGCGCAGAGCAGGGAATGCCGCCACAGATCGCCGCCCTCCAGGGCGTAGCCGGGAAGGGGCCGGTTCCCCAGGTCGTAGGACCAGGCGGTCAACACCAGCTCCTTGACGGTCCGCATGCCCAGGACGATGATGGCCTCCCGCAGGGTCGTCACCTGGCGGGGGAACCCGTAGAAGGCGGAGTTGGCCAGTTTCAGCACCCGGGCGCTGAGGGCGACATCGCTGCCCACGGCCTCGGCCAGGTCGGCTACGTCCGTGCGCGGATCGCCCACCATGGCCAGCACCCGCGAGGCGGCGGCCGGCATGGGGGGCAGGTCGTCCATCTCCCGCAGAATGCGGGCGGTCAGATCAGGCCGGTTCATAACACGCCTCCCCGCCCTCGTCCTAGGCTTTCTGGTAGAAGAACGGCGCCACCGGAGTGAACCCCAGGTCCCGGGCCCGAAGAATGCTCTCCGTCCCGCCCACGAACAGCAGGCCGCCGGAACGGAGGGACTGGTGGAAGCGCCGGTAGAGTTCGTCCTTGGTTTCTTCCGTGAAGTAGATGACCACGTTGCGGCAAATGATCAGGTCAAAACCAGACTCGAAGGGGTCACGCAGCAGGTTGTGCTGCCGAAACTCCACCCGGCTGAGGATGGCGGGCTTCACCTGCCAGGCCTCCCCGGACAGGGTGAAGTAGCGGCGCCGCACGCCGTCGCTCACGCTCTTCAGGTCCCGCTCCTGATAGACTCCGGCGCGGGCGGCCTTGAGCACCTCTTCGTCCAGATCCGTGGCCAGGATGCGGTGCTGGACCCCGGGGGTCAGCTCGTCCAGGATCATGGCCACGGTATAGGGCTCCGCCCCGTTGGAGCAGCCGGCGCTCCAGATGTTCAGGCGCGGCGACTGCTGGAGCAGTTGGGGCAGGATGCTGCCTTTCAGCTCGTCGAACTTCTCCGGGTTGCGGAAGAACTCGGAGACGTTGATGGTGATGAACTCCTTGAGTTCCTTCAGAGCCGTCGCGTCGCGTTCGATGAGCCTGGCGTAGGTGGCGTAGCCATCCACGCCCACCCGGCGCATCATGGTGCCCAGGCGGCGCTCCATCTGGTTGGACTTGTAGCGGCTGAGGTCAATGCCCGTCAACTGCTTTACCTTCTGGGTGAACAGGGCGTAACCCGGGTCTGCCGCCATGGCGGCCGTCGTCTCCGTCAAGCTGGTCTTCCTTCCTAGGGGCTACCCCAGAGTGGTCACCATGTCGGCGATGGCGCCGGCGATGGCGGGCAGGGGCACCACGCGGTCGGCGTTGCCCGTCTCCACCACGACCTTGGGCATGCCGTAGACGACGCAGGTGGACTCGTCTTCGGCGATGGCCCGGCCGCCGGCCCGGCGCACCGCCGCCACGCCCTTGGCGCCGTCGTACCCCATGCCGGTCATGATCACCGCCAGGGTGTGCCGGCCGAAGACCGGCACCACGGACTCCAGGGTCTTATCCACAGCCGGCCGCACGCCGTGCAAGGGTGGGTCCTGGCTGAGGCGAATGGTCTGACCCGGTCCGACGATCATGTGGTAGCCTCCCGGAGCCACCAGAGCCAGTCCCGCCTCCACCCGGTCGCCGGGCCGGGCCTC
>CALMNP010000145.1 GCA_937868875.1 uncultured Bacillota bacterium
GACTTGAACGGGGCGGCCGTATGAGCCATTCCGAGCACCTCCTGACTCCTATTCTGTGCTCAAAGGGGTGCCTTTGGTCAAGTGCCCCGGACACGCACGCGTTTGTCACCCGCGGCTCATGCTATGATGGAGACAGCAACCTGCGGAGGGTGGGACCGCGGGTGGTGGAGGTCCTCGCCATGGTGGAGCTGGTTGAGCTTTCGCCCCGGTGGGCCCTGCAGGGTCTGGACGCGGTGGTGCCTCTGGAGGTCAAGCTGCGCCTCTGTCGGCAACTGCGCGACGCCGGGTTTCGGCGCATCGAGGCGACTGCCCTGGTGACGGGCGTGCCGCAGTTCGCAGACGGCCCCCGGCTCCTCGCGGCGCTGTCCCTGGAATCTGGCATCTGGCGCGCGGCCGCGGCCGGACCGGACGAGGCTGAGGCGGCGGTGGAGACGGGCGCCGGCGAGGTGGCGGTGGTCGCCCTGCCTGAAGACCTGGGGCCGGCCGTTCCCGACGTGATTTACGACCGTCTGGCCACCCGGGCCGGGTCTGGAGCCTCCCGGGACGGCGACTGGCCCGGCAGGCTGGAGGCGGCCGTTGAGCAGACTGTGGCGGCTCTGCGCCGGCTGCGCCACTATCCGGTGCGGACCGTGGGCGTGTTGCCAGCGGCGCTTGGCCACCCTGGGGAGGCGGCGGACGGCTGGCTGCCTCGCCTGACGGAGGCGGCTGAGCGGCTGGCCGACGCCGGGGCGGACGAACTGAGCCTGGTGGACGCCTGGGGGCTGGGGACGCCTGAGCGTTTGAGACTGGCCCTGGACGCCCTGACGCGGCGCCTCCCCGACGCGAGACTGGCGGTGCAGCCCCGGGGGCTGCCGGACCGGTCGCTGGCCTCGGTGCAGCGGGCGGTGCATTCCGGCGCCGTTGCCCTGGAGTGCGCGCTTCCACTGGTCCCGGGAGGGCCGTGGGGGTTGGCCGGCACGCGTCAGGTTCTTTCCTGGCTGGCCCGGCTCGGGCCGCCGTTGGAGGTGGCCGGCCCACCCTTGGCCGAGGCCGAATTGATCCTGGCGGTGGCGTCGTCCCGCTGGTCCCGGCCCGATAACCGGGCCGCAACCCGGGAACGAGAGGAGGCGTAGTTGTTGAGCCGGATTCTGGAATGCCTCTGGCAGGGGCGGGTGCCCCTCTGTCCTGCGGACCGGGTGCGCCTCGGCCATGTGGTCCGGTATGGCCAGGGGGACAGCGGCGTTGTCTTCTTTGTGCGCGTCTGCCCCCAGTGCGGCCGGCGCGTCCGGTGCGACCGCGATCTTGCCACCCTGGAGCCGCGCCCCGGCAGCCGGCCGGATGGGGCGGAACAGCTCACGCTGGACCTCAGCAGCGCGCCTACCGCCAGGCCGGCCCGTCGGAGCCGCCGGGTCAGGCGCAGCGTCGTCTAGTCGGTCAAGTATCTTTGACCTGTCTTGGCACACCTCGCTACGGGCGATATAATAGCTTGGAGTGAGAACCGTTCTCTGTAACGGTCTGCTGTCAGGAAGGCAGACGGGATCACAAGAGGAGGTGTCGGCGATGGTGAAAACGGCGATGCAGGCCCAGCGCTACAAGCGGCTGAGCCAGGCCCTGAAGGAGGCCGGGCTCAAGCTCACCCCCCAGCGGC
>CALMNP010000146.1 GCA_937868875.1 uncultured Bacillota bacterium
AGGACTCGTTGGCGTAGAAGCTGGTCAGAATCTGCGCCGCCTTGACCATGCAGACGCTGTCGTCATAGACCATGACGCCGGCGGTGCCCAGCATGGAGCCGGCCGCGGCGATGGACTCAAAGTCCATGGGCGTGTCCAGGTGCTTCTCAATGAGCAGCGGCGCCGAACCACCGCCCGGCTGCACGGCCTTGAACTTCCGTCCGGGCAGGAGGCCGCCGGCGACGTCGAAGATGACCTCGCGCAGGGGCACGCCCAGCGGCAGCTCATAGTTGCCGGGGCGCTGCACCAGGCCGGAGACCGAGTAGATCTTGGGGCCGGGGCTCTTCTCCGTGCCCATGGAGGTGAACCAGGAGGCGCCGCGGCTGACGATGTGCGGCACGTTGGACAGCGTCTCCACGTTGTTGATGATGGTCGGCTTGCCGTAGACGCCCACCACCGCCGGAAATGGCGGCTTGAGGCGGGGCTCGCCGCGCCGGCCCTCCAGCGAGTTGAGCAGGCCGGTCTCCTCGCCGCAAATGTAGGCGCCGGCACCCCGGTGAATCACGATTTCCTGCGAGAAGTCAGAACCCAGAATGCCCTCGCCGACGTAGCCGCGCTCGCGCGCTTCGGCCAGGGCCTTCAGCAGGGTCTCATAGCCGCGCTTCATCTCGCCGCGGATATAGATGAACGATTGCGTGGCGTTGATGGCGTAGGCCGCCAGCAGCACGCCCTCGATCAGCTGGTGCGGGTTGTGTTCGATGAGCATGCGGTTGCTGAAGGTGCCCGGCTCGGACTCGTCCGCGTTGCAGACCAGGTACCGGGTGGGAATGTCCGGCGGCAGGAAGGACCACTTGCGGCCGGTGGGGAATCCGGCGCCGCCGCGCCCGCGGAGGCCGGACTTGATGACCTCGTCCATGACCTCTTTGGGGGTCATTTGCCTGACGGCCTGGCGCAGGGCCTCGTAGCCGCCCTGCTGCTCGTAGACGCTGATGTCCTTGAGGTTCAGGGTGCCAATGCCCTTAGTCAGTACCGGCTCAAACATGGGCGGGCACCTCCCTCACCCTGGCCGACAGAACCGCCTCGGCCGCAGCCTCGCCGTGCTCCGCCAGCCCGGCCAGAGCCTTGGTGTCGCCGCTCCGCAGGGCCTCCACCAGGGTCTCCGCCTTGGCCCCCGTCAGCCGCAGGAAGTATTCGACGTTGACCTGGGCCACGGGACCGGCGTCACAGGCGGCCAGACACTCGGAGGTTCCCTCCAGGGTGATGAGGCCGTCCCTGGTGGTCTCGCCGGGCTTGATGCCCAGGGTCTTCTCCAGGGCCTCCAGCACCTTGCCCGCCCCCGCCAGGTGGCAGGAGAGGTTGGTGCAGACGGTGATGACGTACTTGCCCACGGGGTGCCCGTGGTACATGGCGTAGAACGAAGCGGTGGAGTCCACATAGGCGGTGGACAGGCCAAGGATGCGGCCGACCGCCTCCAGGTCCTCCTGGGCCACCCAGCCGCGCGCGGCCTGCGCCAGGTGCAGCAGGGGAAGAACGGCGGACCGGCTGTCGGGATAACGTGCAATGATCTCCTCCACCTCGGCCTTTCTTGCCTCCGGCCAGGTGGGAGCTTCGCCATGTGCGAATCTCATCGGTCCACCTCCCCGAATACCGGATCGGCCGCGCCGATGACGGCCACCATGTCAGCCAGAAGGCCGCCTTCGATCATGGCCGGCAGCGAGTGCACCAGGTAGAAGCTCGGCGGGCGGACCCGCACGCGCATCGGCTTGTTGCGGCCGTCGGAGACCACGTAGAAGCCAATCTCGCCGCGCGGTCCCTCCAGGGCCTGGTAGACCTCGCCGGCGGGGACGTCAAAGCCCTGCGAAACCAGCTTGAAGTGGTGAATCAGCGCTTCCATGCTCTGCTTGACCTCAGCCTTGGGCGGCGGCCAGATCTTCCGGTCGTCCACGTGCCAGAGGCCCTCGGGCAAGCCGTCCAGGGCCTGCCGGACGATCCGGGCCGACTCCTCCATCTCCGCCATGCGCACCAGGTAACGGGCGTAGACGTCGCCTTCGGTGCGGGTGGGAATGTTGAAGTCGAACTTCTCATAGCCCGAATAGGGGAAGGCCTTGCGCACGTCATAGGGAATGCCGGAGGCGCGCATCACCGGCCCCGGGATGGAGAGCTGCAGGCACTGTTCGGCGGTGATTTTGCCGATGCCCTTGGTGCGCTTCAGGAAGATCGGGTTGCGCTCCAGCAGGTCGCGCAGGTCGGGGAAGCGCTCGTGGAACTTCTTCAGCCACTTGTCCACCATCTGGTGGAAGTTGGCCGGGATGTCCCTGGCCATGCCGCCCACGCGGAAGTAGCTGGGGTTCATGCGGGCGCCGGTGGTCTCCTCCAGGATGTCCAGGATGCCCTCGCGCAGGTCAAAGGTCCACCAGAAGGTAGTAGCGGCGCCCAGGTCCAGACCCTGGGTGCCCAGCCAGACCAGGTGGCTGGCGATGCGCTGCAGTTCGGTCAGCAGCACGCGCACGTACTTGACGCGCTCCGGGACCTCCAGGCCGAGCAGCTTTTCCGCCGCCAGGCAGAAGCCCAGGTTGTTGGAAAGCGGGGACAGGTAGTCCATGCGGTCGATGACCGTATTGGCCTGCTGCCAGGTCAGGTTTTCCGCGTTTTTTTCGATGCCTGTATGCAGAAAGCCGTGCTCCGGAGTCGCCTTCACCACTCGCTCGCCCTCAATCTCCAGGACCACGCGCAGTACGCCGTGGGTACTGGGGTGGTGGGGGCCGACGCTGATGGTCATGCGCTCCTGCTGCTCCGACTGCTGCAGTTCCGTGTCTGCCATCTCTTCCACTTCCCTTGTGGTTTGTGAGTGGTTAGTTCTCGTCGAAGTGGATGGGGTGGAAGCGGTTCCTATCGGCAGGGGCCTCTTCCGAATGCAGCGCGCGCGGCCCCCGAAGCGGATAGTCCCGGCGCAGCGGGTGGCCCTCCCAGTCATCCGGGTTCAGGATGCGGGTCAGGTTCGGGTGACCGGTGAAGACGATGCCGAACTGGTCCCAGACCTCACGCTCGGCCGGGTTGGCGCTCTGCCACAGGTCGGAGACGCTGGCCACCTTGGGGTGCTCCTCGTCCGGCAGCATCACCCGCAGGCGGAGGCGCTGCATGGAGGGCACCGCCAGAAGGTGGTAGACCACTTCGAACCGCGGGGCGCGGGGCAGGTAGTCCACACCGCCGATGTCCAGCAGCAGATTGAAGCCCCGCTCCTTCAGCCAGGCGCAGATGGCGTGCAGCCTGCTCGCTGCTACCTCCACCTGGGGAATGTCGTAGGGGGTCGGCAGCTCCTTGACGGCGCCCTCAAAGGCGGCGGCCAGGGCCTTCACTTCCGATGATTCGAGGTTCATGAAAGCGTGGCGCCTCCCTTGACGAAGCCCTTGCTGATGGCTTCCTTCAGCTTGATGATGGCGTCTATGACCGCCTCAGGCGTGGGCGGGCAGCCCGGCACGTAGATGTCGACGGGAAGGACCTGATCGACGCCCTGAACGATGGCGTAATTGTCAAAGACGCCGCCGGAAGAGGCACAGGCGCCCATGGCCACGACCCACTTGGGTTCGGCCATCTGCTCGTAGACCTGCTTGATGACCGGCACCATCTTGTTGGAGACGCGGCCGGAGACGAACATCAGGTCCGCCTGGCGGGGCGAGGCGCGGAACGCCTCGGAGCCGAAGCGGGCCAGGTCGTAGCGAGCGGAAACCAGGTTCATCATCTCGATGGCGCAGCAGGCCAGGCCGAACGTCAGGGGCCAGATGGAAGACTTCTGAGCCCAGCGAACAAACTTATCGACGGTGGTGATCATATACTGGTCGTTCGCCACCACCTGACCGTCGCGTACGTCGATTTTGCGGTCTCTCGCCATGGCCTCCAGCGGGCTCATTTCCACGAGAATCCCCCCTTCTTCCAGACGTAGGCGTAGCCTACGGCCAGGACGGCAAGAAAGGCCACCATCTCCCACAGGCCGAAAACGCGCAGCTGGCGCAGTTGCAGAGCCCACGGATAGAAGGAGGCCGCCTCAACGTCAAAGATCACAAATAGCATGGCCACCATATAGAATTTGACCGGAAACCGGCCCATGAGAGGTGCGGTGGGATAACCGCTCTCATACGCCTGGTACTTGTGCTCTTCCGGCTTCTTCGGGCCCAGAAAACCGCCGGCCAGGCTCAGGACCACGGCCACGAAGGCGACCAGGGCCAGATAAATCAGAAGCGGCAGGTAGGATTGCAAGGAAAGCGCCTCCTCACGCCAGGGTTCCAAAACAAGCGGAACGCGGGTCCTGCCACCCAGCGGCAAAACCCGCGCACACTACCCTACCAGGTATGTCCTATCGCGGGAATGAGGGCTCAACAGGCCGGCTTGCAGTTTGTGAAGTTGCTCACGTCTGTTGTCAGACACTCGTTACAAGAACCGCCAGGGAAGGCGGTCATCGCAAGAAGACATTTTAACTTCCTTCAGTATACCAACAGTTTGTGTGCGGTGTCACTAGCAAAAATCTGCGCCGAAACCAGCCCATTGGAGGCCCATCAGCGGGCGGAATTGCGGCCTTTCGCCAACTGCTGGAGGACCACGCTCTGGCTACGAGAACCATTCCCGCCAGAATCTCATAAAGGCGCCCCATGGCGTCCAGCGGGGAACGCTCTCGGCCGCCACCAGCGGCGCGTGCCCCACCACCTTGCCGTCCGACAGGGCGTAGACAGTTCCGAGCAACTGCCCCCTATATAAAGGAGCATTCAGCACGGAGTCGACTTCCACCTGCATCTGCACGACGGGAACTTCACCCGCCCGCCGCGGCAGCGCGACCGCCAGCTCTTCCCCCACGACCACCGGCAGACGGCCGACCTCTCCTCCCCTTACCCGCACGGTCTCCACCTGTTCGCCGGGACTGGCCACGTGAACCGAGACGAAGTTCTTGTAGCCGAAATCCAGCAGTTGGACGGCGTCCTCCCAGCGGTTGCGGGAGTGGAACACCACCGCAATCAGACGCTGCCCATCCCTGGTGGCGGACGCCACCAGACACTGGCCGGCCCGGCCGGTGGTGCCTGTCTTCACGCCGTCGACCCAGGAGTACAGCCAGAGCAGCCGGTTGGTGTTGCGCAGGATCTGTTCGCCCTTCCTGTCCTCGGGCTCCACGCTCTGCTCCTTGGTGCCGACCAGGTCGGCGAAGACCGGCAGCCGCATGGCATAGCGCGTCATCAGGGCCATGTCCTCCACCGTCGTATAGTGGTTCGGGTTGTCCAGCCCGTGCGGGTTGGTGAAATGGGTGTTGACGGCGCCAATGTCGATGGCCTTGTCGTTCATCATGTCCACAAAGTCCTCGACGCTCCCGCCGACTCGCTCGGCGATGGCCACGGCGGCATCGTTGCCGGAGCGCAGCAGCAACCCGGCCAGCAACTCGCGGAGGGTGTAGCGCTGACCGGCGCGCAGGCCCATGGTCGACCCGCTCAGCGAGGCGGCCCGGCGCGAGACCTGCACCACGTCCTCCAGGTTGCCGCGTTCAATGGCCAGGATGGCCGTCATGACCTTGGTGGTGCTGGCCGGCGCCATCTTCCGCCGGCCGTTCTTGTCGAACAGCACCTTGCCGGTGCGCCCGTCCAGCAGCAAGGCAGCGTCCGCCAGCACCCGCGGCGGACGGGACGCGTCGGCCGGGTCCTTGGCCGGCGTTTTCGGCGTCGCCGCCAGGACCCGTCCCGCGTGCATGGAACTCAGGAGAAGCAACAAGGCCAGGCCCAGGGCCGGCCACCTCTTCCCGGTCACGACGCCACCACCCCGCCCCCTACTTCTTTCAGCTTATGGGCGGGGCCGGGGGAATATGAAGCGCCGCGGACCCAGGGCCGCGGCGCGCGTCTTTTTCAGATGGCTGTCAGGACTGCGTGAAGACGTAGGTTATGGGGAACGTGGCTGCGGAGTCGGGCACGGCGCCCCCGGAGACCTGGAGGTGAACCGCGGGCGGATTCCCCAGTTTGAGGCGGGCCTCGCCGGTGAACTCCCAGGTGCGCGTGGCGCCGGCGGGCACTGTTTCCTCGACGGTGGCCTGACCCGGACGCTGCAGCGAGATCCAGCAGCCCTCACGAGCCGTCAGCGTGAGCTGCAGGGGCGTTGCCGCAGAGCCTCGCACGGTAAAGGGGAGCACGAACTGGTCGGTGACGGCGCCCGCCTCCAGGGTCACCGCCGGTGCTTCGGGCGGAGCCGGGTTCTGGCCGTTGCCGGAGGGCGGCGGCGACGGCTGGTTGCCCCCACCGGCCGGAGAGTTCGCCGGGCCGGTCAGCTGCGCCGGGGGTTCCCCCTGGCCGCCCCGGGACTGCCCGTTGAGCCAGGCCAGCCAGCCGCCGACAGCGATCGAAGCCACTACCAGCAAGGCCAGCCCTGTCCACAGGCCGCCGCGGCCCTTGCCGCTTCCCGGGGCGGCATCACCGGAAACCCGGAAGGCATCAGCAGAGTGCACGCTCTTAGGCTGAATGCGTGGGGCGGGAGCGACGGGGGTGAAGGGAGCCGCAGCGGAAGTGGGAGCCGGGGTGGGCCCGGCCTGACCGGGAACGGCCCCTTCCTTCTCGGCCTGCCACTGCTTGTAGCGCTCCACCATGGCATGTCCGTCCAGTCCAAGGAACTCGGCGTAGGACTTGAGGAAGCCCTTCGTATAAACATCCCCGGGGAGAATGTCGAACCTGCCCTGCTCGATCGCTTCCAGATAGCGGGAGCGAATCTTGGTCTCGGCCTGTACGTCGGCAATGCTGACGCCACGCTGTTCCCGAGCAGCACGAAGTTCCTGTCCCAGTTCCCGAAGCACCGGCAGCCCTCCCAGAGGATCTGGATGGCCTTCCTCAACCTGCGCCGCCCTGAACCTGACGTGTGACTTGACGAACCCGTGTCTCCATCCCCGTTCGACACAATGTAACTATTTCCCTGCCGACTACTGGCGAATTGGCCTGGGCTAGGGATAAATGCGGTTCAACAGTCGCGCGAAGGGGATGGTCTCGCGCACATGGTCCAGGCCGCATATCCAGGCCACCGTGCGCTCCAGCCCGATGCCGAAGCCACTGTGGGGCACGCTGCCGTAGCGGCGGAGGTCCAGGTACCAGCCGTAGGCCTGCTCCGGCAGTTTATGCTGCTTGATGCGCTGCTCCAGCAGGTCCAGGTCGTCCTGGCGCTGGCTGCCGCCGATGATCTCGCCGTAGCCCTCTGGAGCCAGCAGGTCGTCGCACAGCACCACCTCCGGCCGCTTCGGGTCCGGCTTCATATAGAAGGCCTTGGCCTGCACCGGGTAGTGCGTCACAAAGACCGGCCGGTCGAAGGCGCTGGCGATGGTGGTCTCATCTGGGGCGCCGAAGTCCTCGCCCCAGGGGATGTCGCGGCCCTCCCGCTCCTGGATGAGCTTGAGCGCCTCATCGTAGGTGACGCGCGGGAACGGCGCCGTGACCTTCTCCAACAGGCTGGTGTCACGGCCCAGCTCTTTCAGCTCCGCCTGGTGACGGGCCAGCACCGTCTGGACCACGTGCGAGACCAGGCCCTCCTGCAGCCGCATGTTGTCGTCCTGGTTCCAGTAGGCCATCTCCGGCTCGCACATCCAGAACTCGATCAGGTGGCGGCGGGTTTTGGACTTCTCGGCCCGGAAGGTGGGGCCGAAGCTGTACACCTTGCCCAGGGCCATCGCCGCCGCTTCCATATAAAGCTGGCCGCTCTGGCTGAGGTAGGCCTTCTCGCCAAAGTAGTCCGTCTCAAATAGATTCGTAGTGCCCTCCGCGGCTGAGGGGGTCAAAATCGGCGGATCCACCAGGGTGAAGCCACGGTCGTTCAGGAAGGTGCGGATGGACTCCACAATGGTGTGACGGATGCGCAGGATGGCCACCTGCCGCGGCGTGCGCATCCACAGGTGGCGGTTGTCCATGAGGAACTCAACGCCGTGCTCCTTGTGCGTGATGGGGTAGTCCGGCGCCGCCTCCGCCACCAGTTCCAGCTTGCTGACGCCCATCTCATACCCGCCCGGGGCGCGGGGTTCGGCCCGCACCGTGCCGGTCACCCGGATGGCGGACTCCTGGGTCAGGTGGTCCCCCAGTTCAAACTCCTCCGGGGTCACGTCTTTCCGACCCATGACGCACTGGCAGAGGCCTGTTCCGTCTCGGACGATGAGGAAGTGAATCTTGCCGCTGCTGCGTTTGTTGTAGAGCCAGCCGGCCAGGGTGACGGTCTCACCCACATGCCGGCCCAGGTCGTGAATCGCTGCGTGGTCCAAGGTGCATCCTCCTATGTCTGACGCCCACGGGGGCGCGATCATCGTGTCCGAGTGGTCAGGGCGTGGGCCTTGCCGGCGTGCCGCTCTGGACGGCGCCGCCACCGGTCTGGGCCTGAAGCTGCTGCAGCAGGTCGCCCAGGCGGCGCATCCGGTCGCCGTAGCCGGCCCAGTCCCCCTGGCGCAGCAGGTCCTGGGCTTCACTGTACAGCCGGTTGGCCTCCTGAATCAACCCCGAAGCGCTTCCAGGCGTGCCGGGCAGCCCCGGTGCACCGGGTCCCGGCGCGCCCGGCGACGGCCCCGGCCCCGTGGGCGGGGCGGCCGGGCCCGTCGGCGGCAGGTTCGGGCTCTCGCCGAAGATCCGGGTCAAGGCGGCCCCCAGGGTCGTCTCCATGACCACCCGGTCAGAGTAGGCGACGATGACGCGCTTCAGCTCGGGCAGGCGGTTGTTGGTGGCCTGCAGGTACAGGGGCTCCACGTAGAGCACGGAGTCCTTGATGGGCACCACCAGCAGGTTGCCCCGGATGACCTCGGAGCCGGACTGGCTCCACAGGGTGAGGTTCTGGCTGATGGTGGTATCGCCGTCAATGCGGCCCTCCACCTGCATGGGGCCGTAGATGGTCTGCTGCTTGGGCAGCCTGTAGATGCGGAGCCCGCCGTAGTTCTGCCCATCGGAGCGGGCCACCAGCCAGCTGATCATGTTGGGCCGGCTGCCCGGCGTGAACGGCACCATCAGGACGAACTCCGCCTGGGGCTCGCCCGGCAGCCTCAGAACCGTATAGTAGGGGGCCATGGGGCGCCGGTCGCCCTGCTGGGTGTGGACCTGCTGCGCCAGGGCCCAGGTGTCCTCGCGGTTGTAGAAGACTTCCGGAACGGTCATGTGGTAGGTGGCGTACATCTGCGCCTGGGTGGTGAAGAGGTCCTCGGGGTAGCGCAGGTGGGCCCGCAGGCTCTCGGGCATCTCGGACAGGGGTCGGAAAAGGCCGGGGAAGATGCCCTGGTAGGAAGCCGCCACCGGGTCGCTGGGGTCGATCAGGTAGAAGCGCATGGTGCCGTCGTAGGCGTCGACGGTCACCTTGACGCTGTTGCGCACGTAGTTGGCGCCGCCCAGCTCAGCGCCCTGGCCCTGAACCGCAGGCCTGAAGGGCTCCGAATAGGGGAACCGGTCGCTGACGGTGTAGGCATCCAGAATCCAGACCACGCGGCCCTGGTCCAGGACCGCGTAGGGGTCGGCGTCAAAACGGAGGAACGGTGTCACGCGCCGCACGGCGCTCATGATGTTGCGGTACATGATGACCCGCGAGTTGCCGCTGACGGCGCTGGACACCAGGAGGTTCATGCTGCCCAGGCGGGCGGCGAAGGCCGCCCGGGTGAGCAGGGAGCCCACGGGCACCCCGCCCCGGCCCTGGTAGACCGCCTCCTGGTTCTGGTCCCCCATGGGGTAGTCGAATTCCTTCTCCGAGGTCCCGACCAGGACGTAGTCATCCGTGGTCTCGCCGTAGTAGATTTCCGGGCGGGTCACTTCAAAGCCCGGGGCCGAACGGGGCGGCAGGTCCTGCGCCAGGAAGCCGGGCAGGCCCTCCTGGTCGAACTCGTTGGCGGGGCTCACCACCAGGCCGTAGCCGTGCGTGTACTTGAGGTGCTGGTTGATCCAGGTCCGGCCCTGCTCCGGCAGGCGGCCGTTGTTCATTTCGCGCACCGACAGCATCACCTGGCGGAGGGCCGTGGCCCCTGCCTGGTCCGGCCGCTGGTAGCGGTCGATGTCCACATCCTTGAAGTCGTAGTAGGGCCGGATCTCCTGCAACTGCGCGTAGGTGGCCAGCAGCGGCTGCCAGTCCCAGAGGCGTATGTTGGCCAGGGTGTCCTGGTTCTTGGCCACGTCCTCGACACTCAGGTCAGTGCGGATGGGGTAGTCCTTCTCCTCCACCCGCGACAGATCAAAGGCCCGCTGCGTGTACCGGATGTTCAGGGCGATATAGGGGCTTTCCCTGGCCAGCTCGTTCGGCTTGACCACAAACTGCTGGACCAGGGCCGGGTAGAGGCTGCCCACCAGCAGGGAGGCCGCCACCACCAGAACCGGCAGTCCCCAGAGCAGCAAGCCCCGGCGGAGCCAGGCGTTGACCGCCAGACCAATGGCTGCCAGCACGGTGAGAACCAGCAGGAGGCGCAGGGCCGGGAGCTGGGCGTGCACATCCGCGTAGCCGGCGCCGAACGCCACGCCGCGCGGCGAGTAGACCAGGTTGAAGGCGTCCAGCCGGTAGCCCCAGGCCTTGAGGCCCAGAAGCAGGCTGAACAGCAGGGTCAGGTGGGTCCTGGCCTGCGGCCCCAGCGAGATGGAGCGGCGGAGCAGACCGGCGCCTCCGGTCAGGAGGTAGATGAGACCCGCCAGCAGGCCCGTCACCAGGGTCAGGGTAAAGAGGTACCCGTAGAGGTCCTGGTAGACCGGCAGCCGGAACACGTAAAAGGAAACGTCCCGCCCAAAGAGCGGGTCGGCCAGGCCGAAGGAGACGGCGTGCAGGAAGCGCTGCAGGTCCAGCCAGGCGGGGGCGATGGCGAAGCCGCCGATGACGCCGGCGATGGCCGCCGGCACCCAGAGGAAGCGGCCCAGCCGGCTGGGCTCCGCCTCAAAGACGCCGCCGTCCCGCCCGACCACGCTGATGGGGCCGCTCCAGCGGGCCTGGCCCCAGGCCACGGCCAGGTTCAGGTAGACGAAGAGGCCGGTCAGCAGGCCGCCGGCCAGGCCGACCAGCCACTCCCAGGACAGCGACTTCCAGAAGACCGAGCTGAACCCGACGGTCCGGAACCACAGGGCATCGGTGTAGAGCACAACGAGGCTGCCGCCCCCGGTGAGGAGCAGCACGGCCAGGATCACGATGAGAGTAGGAAGCAACCGACGCATGAGCACCGACTCCTTGGGTAGGTTCGAACCTAGACCGGGGGCACGCCGTGCCAGCGCTGGGCTGAGGGACGCCGCTTGGAGGCGTACAGCGCGAAACGGGAGGCCAGTTCGCGGCGGAGGTCGGCAAAGGCCACCACGCTATCCACGATGAGCTCTGAGGCCAGGCGCAGCAGGTCCACGTCCTCGCGGTATTCCCGCCGCTTCTCTTCAACGAAGGCCTGGCGCTCCGCCCCTTCCAGGGCGGCGATCTTGTTGGCGTAGACGGCGTTGACCGCCGCCTCCGGCCCCATCACGGCAATCTGGGCCGTGGGCAGGGCCAGGGTGCAGTCGGGCTCGAAAGCGGGGCCGCACATGGCGTACAGACCGGCCCCGTAGGCCTTGCGGACGATGACGCTGATCTTGGGGACCACCGCCTCGGAGACGGCGGTGATCAGCTTGGCGCCGTGGCGGATGATGCCGCCCTGCTCCACCTTCGTCCCGATCATGAAACCTGGGACGTCGGCCAGGAACAGCAGGGGAATGTTGAAGGCGTCGCAGAGCCAGATGAAGCGGGCCGCCTTGTCCGCCGAGTCGGAAAAGAGCACGCCGCCCTTCACCTTCGGCTGGCTGGCCACCACGCCGATGACCCGGCCTTCCAGGCGCGCCAACCCCGTGATCAGCTCCGGGGCGAACAGCCGCTTGATCTCCAGGAAGCTGTCCTGGTCCACCAGGCCCCGGATGAACTCGTACATATCGAAGGGAGCGTTCTGGTTCGTAGGGACGATTTCCTCCAGGCTGCGGCCGGGCGTTGGGGGCGCCGCCTCCCCGGAGGGTGCTCCCTCCCTGTAGTTTGCCGGCAACATCGCCAGATATTTCTGGGCGAAGGAGATGGCTTCTTCCTCGGTGGCCACCAGCACGTCCCCGCAGCCGGAGACCGTGGCGTGCATCCGTGCCCCGCCCATCTCCTCCAGGGTGACCTTTTCGCCGATGACCATCTCCGCCATGCGCGGCGAGCCCAGGTACATGCTGGCGTTGCCCTCCACCATCACCACCACGTCGCAGAAGGCGGGGATGTAGGCGCCGCCGGCGGCGGAGGGGCCGAACAGCAGGCAGACCTGGGGCACGCGGCCTGACAGGCCTACCTGATTGTAGAAAATCCGGCCGGCATGGCGCCGTCCGGGGAACATCTCAATCTGATCCGTAATGCGGGCGCCGGCCGAGTCCACCAGGTAGAGCATGGGGACCTCCAGCCTGGCCGCCGTCTCCTGAATGCGGAGGATCTTCTCCACCGTCCGGGCGCCCCAGGAGCCGGCCTTGACCGTGGAGTCGTTGGCCATGAAGGCGACGGTCCGACCGCCTACCCGCCCCAGGCCCGTGACCACGCCATCCGCCGGCAGGTCCTGGACCAGGGCGTTGGCCAGCAGGCCGTCCTCCGCCTGGAAGGAGTCCGGATCAAGCAGCAGCCGCAGGCGCTCCCGCACGAACAGCTTGCCGGCCTCGGCCGCGGCCTTGTGGTATTTCTCAGCGCCGCCCTGGCGGATTCGCTCCTCCAGGCGGCGAAGGTCTTCGTCCTTCTGCAAGGGGTACCCTCCTTCATATGGCGGCTATGGGGCGACCCGGTACGCGGTCGCGACCCTCACTCGCCGCTGTACTGCGGGCGGCGCTTCTGGCGAAAGGCGGCCAGAGCCTCGCGCCGGTCGGCGGTCGGCAGAACGGCCTCGTAGGCCTCCCCCTCCAGGGCCAGCCCCTCCTCCAGGGGAAGATTGAAGCCCCCGCGCACGGCCCGCTTGGCCTGGGTCACGGCCACGGGGCCGTTGGCGGCAATGGTCTCGGCCAGGTGGAGCGCGGCCGGGAGCAGGTCGGGGGCGTCGGTGACCCGGGCCAACAGGCCGGCGGCCAGGGCCTCTTCGGCGGTGACGGTGCGGCCGGTCAGGATCCACTCCAGAGCCCGGCTCAGCCCCACCACCCGTGGCAGGCGCTGGGTCCCCCCGGCGCCGGGCACGATGGCCAGGGTGGTCTCCGGCAGGCCGAAGGAAGCCCCCCGCGCCGCCAGCCGCACGTCGCAGGCCAGCAGCAGCTCCAGGCCGCCGCCCAGGGCCGGGCCGTTGGCCGCCCCCACCACCGCCTGGGGCAGGAGCTCCAGGCGGCGGAAGGCGGAGCGGATGGTGGTCAGAAAGGTCCTCACCTGGGCCTCGGTCAGGCCCTCGCGTTCCTTGAGATCGGCCCCGGCGCAGAAGGCCTTCTCGCCGGCCCCGGTGATGACCAGGGCCCGCAGGTCGCGCCTTCCGGCCACGTTCTGCAGAAGATCGTCCAGGGCGGTGAGCGTCGGCAGGTCCAGGGCGTTGCGCCGCTCCGGCCGGTTGAGGGTGATGAGCCC
>CALMNP010000147.1 GCA_937868875.1 uncultured Bacillota bacterium
GCTTCCCAATCATATTCGAATATACTAATATAGTGTTGGAAGGTGGATTACCCGTGGAGAAGCTGGCTCGCCTGGAGGCTGACCTCTTTCGCGCCCTGGGTCACCCCACGCGCCTCCGCATTCTGCAGCTGCTCCGCAGGGAAGAGCGCTGCGTCTGCGAGATCCTGGAGGCGCTTCAGCTGGAGCAGTCCAACGTCTCCCAGCACCTGGCCGTACTGCGTCAGGCCGGCTTGGTCGCCAGCCGGCGCGACGGCATGCGTGTCATGTACTCGCTGGGCAATCCGCGGCTGAACGGGGTTCTGGATGCCGGCCGGGAAGCGGTGCGCCATTCGCTGCGTGAACTGACCCACATGATAGAGGACTGACCGCATCGCGGGTAGCCCCCATGGCGGGTGGCCCCTACTGCGCGTGGCCCGGCGGAGACGGACACCCGTTGATGAAAGGAAGGACCGGTCATGGAGATCAAGGTTCTTGGCCCCGGCTGCCCCAACTGCAAGCGCCTGGAGCGCACCGTCCGCGAAGCGCTGAGCGACCTGGGGGCGGAGGCTGACGTGCAGAAGGTCACCGACTATCCCGCCATCATGAGCTACGGCATCATGAGCACGCCTGGTCTGGTGGTCAACGGCACGGTCAAGGTGTCCGGCCGCGTACCCGGGCGGGAAGAGGTCCGGGACATCCTCATGGCTGAGCTGGCGCAGGGCTAGGCGATGCTGCAGCGTCTAGCGGACCTGGTCGCCTACCGCTGGCTGGGCCTGAGCCCCAGCACGCGCCTGGGCTCCGCCGTCGACTTCATCCTCTACGACACGGTGAAGGTACTGCTGCTGCTGGCGGCGATCGTCTACGCGGTCTCCCTGATCCGCAGCTTCTTCCCGCCGGAGCGGGCGCGGCGTATCCTGAGCGGCCGGTCCCAACTGGCGGGAAACGTGCTGGCCGCCCTGCTGGGCATCGTCACGCCCTTCTGCTCCTGCTCCGCCGTGCCCCTGTTCATCGGCTTCATCGAATCGGGCATTCCCCTTGGGGTCACGTTCTCGTTCCTCATCTCCTCGCCCATGGTCAATGAGGTGGCCCTGGTTCTGCTCTGGGGCCTCTTCGGCTGGCGCATCGCTCTGCTCTACATCGTCACCGGCGTCGGCGTGGCCATTGTAGGCGGGGTCGTTCTGGGACGGCTGCACCTGGAGCATCTGGTGGAAGAGTACGTCTACCAGATCAAGGTGGGCGAAGCCGCGGCGGAGGAGTCGCCAACCTGGCAGGGACGGCACCGCTACGCCCTGGCCTACACCGGAGACATCCTGAGGCGGATCTGGCTCTACGTGCTCATCGGCATCGGCCTGGGCGGTTTCATCCACGGTTACGCGCCCCAGGACTTCCTGGTGCGGTACGCCGGGAGGGGCAACCTGCTGGCGGTGCCCCTGGCGGTGCTCATTGGCGTGCCCCTGTATTCCAACGCCGCCGGCACCATCCCGATCGTGCAGGCCTTGATGGAGAAGGGGCTTCCCGTGGGCACCACCCTGGCCTTCATGATGGCCGTCACGGCCCTGTCCCTGCCGGAGATGATCATTCTCCGCAAGGTCATCAAGCCGAAGCTGATCGGGATCTTCGCCGGCATCATGACCGTCACCATCATCTTTGTCGGCTACCTTTTCAACACCGTG
>CALMNP010000148.1 GCA_937868875.1 uncultured Bacillota bacterium
ATGACGAAGGCGTCGCGGGCCTTGACCTCGCGGATGTTGGACACCGTCTTCTCGAACACCGACTCCTGGGTGGCCAGGGCGATGACCGGCACGCCCTTGGTGATCAGGGCCAGGGTGCCGTGCTTCAGTTCCCCGGCGGCCAGGGCCTCGGCGTGGATATAGGAGATCTCCTTCAGCTTCAGCTGCCCCTCCAGGGCCACGGCGAAGTCCAGGCCGCGGCCGATGAAGAAGACGTCCTCGTGCTTCACCAGGCGGCCGGCCAGGCTGCGGATGCGGTCCTCCTGGGCCAGGACGGCCTCGGCCTTGGCCGGCAGCGTCTTGAGTTCGGCCAGAAGGCGGGAGAGCACCGGCTTCTCCAGGGTGCCGCGCACCTGCGCCAGGTAGGCGGCCAGCAGGGACAGGGCAATGAGCTGGGTCGTATAGGCCTTGGTTGACGCCACGGCGATTTCCGGGCCGGCCCAGGTGTAGATGACGTCGTCGGCCTCGCGGGCGACGCTGGAGCCCACCACGTTGGTCACGGCCACCACCCGGGCGCCGCGCCGCTTGCCCTCGCGCAGGGCGGCCAGGGTGTCGGCGGTCTCGCCGGACTGGCTGATGACCACCACCAGGGTCTCCGGGTCGACCAGCGGGTCGCGGTAGCGGAACTCGGAGGCCACGTCCACCTCCACAGGCAGCCGCACCCACTTCTCCATGAGATTCTTGGCGACCAGCCCGGCGTGGTAGGCCGTGCCGCAGGCCACTATGGCCACCTTGCGGATGGCCCTGATCTGGTCGACGGTCAGGTGGACCTCGTCCAGGGTCACCCGGGTGCTGTCCGGGCTGATGCGTCCGGTCAGGGTGTCGCGGAAGGCCTTGGGCTGCTCGTAGATCTCCTTCAGCATGAAGTGCTCGTAGCCGCCCTTCTCCGCCGCCACCGGGTCCCACTTGACGGCGAAGACCTCCTTCTTGACGGGCCGGGCGTCGCGGTCGGTGACGCGCACGCTTTCCTTCTCCAGGATGGCGACCTCGCCGTCGTTCAGGATGAAGATGCGGCGGGTGTGCTGCAGCAGGGCGGGGATGTCGGAGGCCAGGTAGTTCTCGCCGTCGCCCAGGCCCACGATGAGCGGGCTGTCCTGGCGCACGGCGATGATCTTGTCCGGCTCCTGCCGGGCCAGGATGGCCAGGGCGAAGGAGCCCTGAAGCTTGTTCAGCAGGACGTAGACCGCCTGCTCAATGTCACCCTGGTACAGTTCCTCCAGCAGGTGGGCAATGACCTCGGTATCGGTCTCGGACTCGAAGCGGTGCCCCCGCTGCAGCAGGCCCTCCTTGAGCTCCAGGAAGTTCTCGATGATGCCGTTGTGCACCACTACGATGTTGCCGGTGCAATCGCTGTGGGGATGGGCATTCGCGTCGGAGGGACGGCCGTGAGTGGCCCAGCGGGTGTGGCCGATGCCCACCATGCCGCCGTTGACGTTGCCCTCCACCTTCTCCTGCAGGTTCTTCAGCTTGCCGACACTCTTGACCAGCTGTGTGCCGCGATGGTCCAGCACAGCCACCCCGGCCGAGTCGTAGCCGCGATATTCCAGCTTCCTGAGTCCGTCAATGAGAAAGTCGATGGCCGGCTTCTCGCCGATATACCCGACAATACCGCACATGCAATCAAGCTCCCTTCGTCGCTGCCT
>CALMNP010000149.1 GCA_937868875.1 uncultured Bacillota bacterium
GACGTCCCATCCTCTACACGACCACGCCTCTGTTCCTCCAGCACTTCGGCCTGAAAGACCTGGCGGACTTGCCACGGCTGGACGAGTTTCCGGTCTCCATCGACGCCCTGGAACAATCCCTGCTGACCGCGGCCGGAGGGCCTCCGGCGAATACCCCGGCCGCGCCGGACGACGCCACCCAGTCCACGCCGGACCCCGCCACCCCGGCTGCTCCAGATAGGCCGCAGCAACCGGAAGACGGTCAGGTCTCCGAGTAACGGGCTCCCTCCCTGGGCAGACTTGCCAGGGGAGGGAGTTTTCGCCGTGTGGGTCCTGTGGGCTGTTCTGCTGGTCCTGACCCTCCTGCTGGCGCTGATGCTGTGGCTCCCGGTTCAGTTGGAGGTGGAGTACCACCGCCTGCCCGGCTCCTGGGGGACGGGGCTGGTCTCCGTCCGCCTGCTGGGCGGGCTCGTTCGCGTACGCCGGCGCCTCCATGTGGGGGAGCAGGCCGACCGGGCCGTTCAGACCTGGCTGGCCAACCGCCGCCGCCCGCAGGACGCCGCCGCTGCGGGGTTGCTGCCCTCGCGCTGGCGGCGCCTGGCCTCAGCCGCCCTGCCGCGACTCCTGCCCGTGGTCAACCTGCGGCAGGCGGACCTCGCCCTGGCGGTGGGCACCGGCGACGCCGCCTCTACAGCCCTGGCCGCAGGGGCCCTCTGGTCCCTGGTCGGCGGTCTGTATGGGTACGCTGTGTCCCACGTCTGCCGGCGTCCGCTTCACCCGAGGCTGTCCGTTCGACCTGACTTTCGCGCCGCCACGTGGCAGCTTTCTGTCGACCTCCGCTGCATAGCGCAGGTGCGCCCCGGACAAATTATGGGTGCCTTGTTGGCTTCGGCCGGCAGGTTGTCCGTAAAGGGGGGCGTGGGGCGTGAACGATCATCCCATTCAGGGGCTCATGAAGACGGCCATGGAAAGCATCAAGGGCATGGTTGATGTCAATACCGTGGTCGGTGATCCGGTAGAGACCAAAGACGGCGCCGTCATCATTCCGGTATCCCGCGTGGCCTTCGGGTTCGCCGCCGGCGGCGGCGAGTACGAGGGTCAGAGCAACGCGCGGGGCCACTCCGGCGACGAGGACGATGAAGACGGCGGGGCCGGGCTCCCCTTTGCGGGTGGGAGCGGCGCCGGTGTATCCGTGCAGCCGGTCGGCTTCCTGGTGGTCGGCCATGGTGATGTCCGCATGCTGGCGGTGGACGGCAGTGCCGTCCTCGATCGCATCATTGACGTGGCGCCTACCGTCCTGGGTCAGGTGCAGTCCATGATGCGTGGCGGCGGTGGCGGTGGCGGCGCTGGCAACGGCGGCGTCAACGGCGGACGCGCCGGGGCCAACGGCGGCAAAGGCGGGGACGGCCTCGAGAGCTACAAGGTCTAGGGCCGCTTTCGGCCGACACAAGGGCCAGAGGCGCTGTCAGCGCCCCTGGCCCTTGACTATGAACTGTTAGCAACGCATCTAACTATAGGCTCGCATTCCATACCTGTCAACGTCCGTCTGCGGTCCAGGCGATGAGCCGCTCCCACCGGTGAGGGCGCGCGTCAGCGGCAAGGGTATCAGCACGACTGCCCGGGGTTGAGCGAGGTGGGGAATCGCACCCGGAATCGCTCAGCCTCCGGCAGAGAAAAGCCCCACCCGTTACTGAACTGAAACCCTCTCGATGGACACCTGAAAAGGTCCATCGGGAGGGTTCTTC
>CALMNP010000150.1 GCA_937868875.1 uncultured Bacillota bacterium
CCGACCGCGGCATTCAGAAGCTCAAGGCCCTGGCGCGCCTGTTCAGCGAACTGTCCCACGCGTTCGGAGAGACGGAGACGGCCTCCTCCAGCCCGTCGGCCGCCTCTGCGGAGCCCTCGGGCCAGGCACGGGGGAGGACCGCTGAGGACGCCCGGGAGGCAACCCTGACGGGCCATGAGCTGGCACCCGTGGTGGAAGCGGTGGCCACCCGCGTCTGCCAGGGCTGCGACCTCCAACGCACGTGTTGGCAGACGGAATTGTATCGGACCTACCGCAACCTGGGCGAGGCCTGGGCGGCAGCCGAGGACCAGGGGGGCATCACGCCCGGCCGCTTCCCGGAGGACTTCCGCCGCCAGTGCATCCATCCGGCCGACATGGCCGCCGCCATCAACCAGGTTCTGGACCTGGTTCGCCTGAGCCGCTACTGGGAACGGAAGACCACGGAGGGCCGCGAGCTGGTTGCAGCCCAACTGCTGGGCGTGGCGCAGATCATGGAGGGGTTGGCCGAGTCGGCCTCCGCCTCACCGGAGGCCCCGGCGCGACGCGCCGGGGCCGTCAGGCACGGCCGTCAGACGGTTGCCTGTCAGATCGGCGTCAGCCGGGCCAGTAAGGGCGGTGCCCCCGTCTCCGGGGACACGGTCCTCCACCGCCAGCTGGATGAAAGCCTCCTGGTGGCAGCCCTTAGCGACGGCATGGGGGCCGGTCCCCGCGCCGCCCAGGAGTCCCGGGTCACCGTGGACATGCTGGAGCGCTTGCTGGAGGCGGGTTTCCCACCGGACGTGGCGGTGCGGACCATCAACTCCATTCTGCTGCTGCGCAGCGCGGACGAAGTCTTTGCCACTCTGGACCTGATGCTCCTCCGGCTGGATACAGGCGAAGCCGACTTCCTCAAGACCGGCGCCGCCCCCAGCTTCATTCGTCGCGGCAATCGGGTTTCCGTGGTCAAGTCTTCCTCACTTCCGGCAGGGATTCTAACGCAAATCGAGGTGCCCCTCACGCGTCACCTCCTCAAGCCAGGCGACCTGCTGGTGATGGTGACGGACGGTTTGCTCTCCGACCTGGGCGAGACGCAGGTGGCGGAATTCCTGCAGCGCTTCCCACGTCAGGAGCCCCAGCTGGTCGCCGAGGCCTTGCTCAACCTCGCCCTGGAGGGGCGGCAGGGAAAGCCTGCTGACGATGTCACTGTGTTGGCTGTCCTGTTGACACATCCTGCCCAGCCGGAGGCGAACCCGGCCGCGGGGTGGGCGGCGGTCAAGTGGCGACCCATCGCGCCGCCCCGCAAGCGGCGCTGAGAGGACCCACCTGGGCCCAGGGCACTATTTCGGATAGGGGGCGATGTGGTGGAACGAAGTGGTACCGGCGGCGACTCCGAATACGTCTTCGTCCAGACGGTGGTGGTGCGCTCGGTGAGGCAGTCCGGCTGGCTGGAGAGGACGATGGGGAGAGGGAGGCTTCAGGATCTGCCCCGCCTCGGTGTGGCCCAGCCCGTGCCGCGCGTGGGCGGTCATGAGGAACGTGCTGCGGCCGGGGCGACGCCCGCCCTCATGCATCGATTCGTCAAGGGCCAGAACGTCGACCTCTGGATCAACGCTCTGGCCCTTGGGACCCTGGGTGCCTTCCTGCTGAGTCTCTACCTGGTGCATTGAGCGGCGTCGCGGCCCGGGGAGCAGGGCGAAGGGTAAAGGTATCCGCCCAACCGGTGTCGAACCCTGCCCACCAAGGAGGGACCATGCTAACCCAGGTGCGACAAGCGATTCAACGACATAGCATGACGCGGCCCGGCGACAGGGTCATCGTGGCCTGCTCAGGGGGGCCGGACTCCACCGCTCTCCTCCATGTGCTGTGGCGGCTGCGCGGCGAACTGGAGGTTCAGCTGCACGTCGCCCATCTGGACCACCGGCTGCGAGGCCGCGAGTCGCGGGACGATGCCCGGGCGGTGGCGGAGCTTGCTGTGTCCCTGGGGCTCCCCGTTACCCTGGGCTCAGCCGATGTGTCCGCCCTGGCCCGCCGCCAGGGATGGTCTCGGCAGGTGGCGGCGCGGGATGCGCGGTATGCGTTTCTGGAGCGCGTGGCCGGTGCGGTTGGAGCCCGGGTGGTGGCCCTGGGACACCACCAGGACGACCAGGCCGAAACCGTGCTGATGAGGCTGCTCCGCGGCACCGGCATCGACGGCCTGGGCGGCATGGCTCCCGTTCGCCGCCTTCCCGGCGTCCCTGGCGGTCTGGCCATCAGGCCGCTGCTTTTTTCCACGCGGGCTGACATCGAAGCCTATTGCCGGGAAAACGGCCTTCCCACCCGGCAGGACGCCAGCAACGAGAAGCGGGATTACCTTCGGAACCGGCTCAGGCTCGATGTTCTGCCCGATCTCCGCCGGCTCAACCCCGCTCTGGATCGGGCTCTGGCGGATCTGGCCGAGGAGGCCCGGGCCGATGCCGCCTGGTTGGAAGAGCAGGCAGTCGTTCTCTTGGACGAGATGATCCGGGCCGGGTCCGCCCCCGTGGAATCGGTGGAATCCGCCGAGTCCGGGGAAGCAGGAGGCGCCGGTCTGGAGTTGGACCTGACCCCACTGCTCCGGGCTCCCCTCGCCCTGCAGCGCCGCACGCTTCGCCGGGCGCTGCTCCGCGTCAGCGGGGCGGTGCCGGCACTGACCGGGGCCTCGTACCGTCAGGTGGAAAGCCTGCGCCTCCTGGCCCTGGAGGGCGAACCCGCGGGTCACCTGGACCTGGCGGGCGGCGTTGCCGCCGACCGCCGCTATGACCGACTGGTGCTGACGCGTTCGGCACCTCAGGCGGCAGGACGAGGGCGCTCCCCGCGCCAGGCCGTCGTTCAGGAACCCGTGCCCCTGAACATTCCCGGGTCAACCGATTTGCCTCACCTCGGCTGGAGCATCTCGACCGAAGTGCTGCCGGCTGCACCCCGGCCCGAGGAGATGATCCCCGGCGACGGCTATCTGGACTTCGATCGTTTACCCCTGCCCCTGCAGGTTCGTAACCGGCGGCGAGGCGACTCGTTCCGCCCCCTGGGCAGCACCGGATCCCGGCGTCTCAAGGACTTCCTGATGGACGAGCGCATTCCCGCCTCGGACCGCGACCGGATTCCTCTGGTGGTGGCTGGAGATGAGCTGGTCTGGGTGGCCGGCCTTCGCCCTGCCCAGACGTTCCGCGTTCGCGAAGACACGAGCCGCACGCTTCATCTGCGGCTGCTTCCGCTCTCCCTGCCTGACAGTGAGAAAAAGTCGCAGTTCAATTCGTAGCAACAGGTAAGCCCAACATCCCCCGGCGCATGGCTGCGGGTGGTCTGGGGATTCTCAATATGGTATAATCTAAAAGTCTTTCTAAGGAACGTACGTTCCGGAGAGGGGGTTTCCGAGGGTTTGAACAAGTTGGTTCGGGGCCTTCCCTTTTATCTCATAATGATCATCGTGGCCATCTCTCTGGCCTCCTGGTTCCAGAGCGGAGCCAAGGCGCCCAAGCCATACAGCTATTCCGAGTTCATTACGGCTGTAAAGTCGGGGCAGGTCGGCGAGGTAGTCCTGACCGGAGATACCAAGATCAGCGGCAAACTGAAGAGCGGCGAGGCATTTACTGCAACGAAGTTCCCCGGGGACACCGAGGCCTTCAGGCAGTTGATGGAGTCCAACAACGTCAAGTTTGACGCGCGTGAGGAACAGGGCAGCCCGTTATGGGCCACCCTGCTGACCACGTTCTTGCCCGTGGTGCTGGTCATCGGCGCCTTCTTTTTCATCATGCAGCAGACCCAGGGATCGGGTAATCGGGTGATGCAGTTCGGGCGCAGCCGCGCCAGGCTGCACACCGACGACCGCCGCCGGGTCACGTTCGAGGACGTCGCCGGCATCGATGAAGTGAAGGAAGAGCTGGCGGAGGTCGTGGACTTCCTCAAGCACCCGAAGAAGTACATGGAGCTGGGCGCCCGCATTCCCAAGGGCGTGCTGCTCTTCGGCGCGCCGGGCACCGGCAAGACCCTGCTGGCCCGGGCGGTCGCCGGCGAGGCCGGGGTGCCGTTCTTCAGCATCTCGGGTTCGGACTTCGTGGAGATGTTCGTGGGCGTCGGCGCCAGCCGCGTCCGCGACCTCTTTGAGCAGGCGAAGAAGAACTCGCCCTGCATTGTGTTTATCGACGAGATCGACGCCGTGGGGCGCCAACGCGGCGCCGGTTACGGCGGCGGCCACGACGAGCGCGAGCAGACGCTGAACCAACTGCTGGTGGAGATGGACGGTTTCGGCGTCAATGAAGGCATCATCATCATTGCCGCCACCAACCGCCCCGATGTCCTCGACCCGGCCCTGCTGCGCCCGGGCCGCTTCGACCGTCACATCGTCATCGACCGGCCCGACCTCAGGGGCCGCACCGCCATCTTCCAGGTGCACGCCAAGGGCAAGCCCCTGGACAAGGACGTGGAACTGGAGGTTCTGGCCCGTCAGACGCCCGGTTTCACCGGCGCCGACATCGCCAACCTCATGAATGAAGCCGCCTTGCTGGCCGCTCGCAAGCGGAAACGCAAGGTCGGCATGGAGGACATGCAGGACGCCATCGACCGCATTGTCGCCGGCGGCCCGGAGAAGAAGAGCCGGGTCATCAGCGACAAGGAGAAGCGCGTCGTGGCCTACCACGAGGGCGGCCACGCCCTGGTGGCCAAGTTCCTGCAGACCACCGACCCGGTGCACAAGATCTCCATCATCCCCCGCGGCCGGGCTTTGGGCTACGTGCTCACCCTGCCTCTGGAGGACCGCTACCTGGTCACCAAGCAGGAGCTTTTGGACCGCATCACCCACGCCCTGGGGGGACGCGCCGCCGAAAAAGTGGTTTTCAGCGAGATCAGCACCGGAGCGGAAAACGACCTGGAGACCGCCACCAAGCTGGCGCGCCGGATGGTGACGGAGTACGGCATGAGCGACGAACTGGGCAACATGTCCTACGGCACGAAGGAAGAGATGGTCTTCCTCGGCCGGGACATCGCCCGGGAGCGCAACTACTCGGAAGAGGTGGCCTCGGCCATCGACCGTGAGGTGCGCAAGATCATGAACCAGTGCTATCAGGCCGCGGATGAGATCCTGCGCAAGAACCGCAAGAAGCTGGACCGCCTGGCCGAGGTGCTCCTGGAACGGGAAACCATCCAGGGCGATCAGTTGGACGAGATCCTGGCACAGGTTGAGGAGAGGGCCAGCTAGCCCGAACCCGCCGGCAAAATCGCAACGGCAGACGAAACACCAGCCCGCGCCGGCATCCGGAACCTCCGGGCCGCCGACGCGGGCTTTCTCTTGCCGCCGGGAGGTCGCTCATCGTGGAACCCTACCGTCACTTTGCCTATATCTACGACCACGTGATGGACACTGTCCCCTATGACGACTGGGTGGCCTTTGTTGTGGCCCAACTGGCCCAGGGGAACAGGCCCCACCGGGTTCTGGACGCCTGCTGTGGCACGGGTAACGTCTCGCTGCGCCTGGCGCAGGCCGGGTTTCAGGTGGTGGGCGTGGACCGGTCCCTGTCCATGCTGCAGATGGCCGAGGAGAAGGGGCGCCGGCTGGTCGAGTCGGGCGAGGTACCACCGGACGCCTTCGCCTGGGGTTGCCAGGACGTACGCGAACTGCGCCTGGAGCAGCCGGTGGATGCGGCCGTGTGTCTCTACGACAGTCTGAACTACCTCCTCACACCCGAGGACCTGCAGCAGGCGATGGCCGCGATTGCGGCAGTCATCCGCCCCGGCGGGTTGCTGGTGTTTGACGTCTACCAACGCTGGGACGCCGACCGGGAGGTGCCGCCCAAGCAGATCATTCAGGGCGCGGGCTGGTCGCTCATCTGGGAGAACCACTTCGACCGGCGCACACGCCACTGGCGCATCAACCTGAAGGGAGTGGTGCGCGAAGGCGGTCGCCGCCACCGCTTCACCGAGGAGCACGTGGAGCGTGCCTACAGCCTGGCGCAGGTGAAAAAGGCCCTGACTGCCGCCGGTCTGGGCGGTGTCAAGACCTTTGATGGGTTTGCCGATACCCCCGCAGACCGTTACACGGAGCGGGTCGTCTACGTCGCTGCGAAGCCGGCCTAACCGGCAGCCGGGTCAGGGGTCTCGCC
>CALMNP010000151.1 GCA_937868875.1 uncultured Bacillota bacterium
TATCGGCGGCGCCGCCACGGTGAGAGCGCCTGGCAGGGATCGGAATTCCAGGGCTTCCGGCTGATGCAGCTCGCCATCCAGGTGGAGGTGGACCCCGGCGGCGGCGCGTATCTGCACCATGCGCCCACGGGCGACACGGACGGCCGGGTGGCGAATGTGGACGCCTCGCTGCACCTGCGGGATGATGCCCAGGATGCCCGGGCGGGTCAGCTCCCCGGCCATAATCACGTCAAAGAGACCGTCGCGGTTGTCGGCTCCGGGTGCGATGTGCAGACCGCCCCCGTAGAACTGGCCGTTGGCGACGGCGACCAGCGTGTGCGGCCCGGAGAAGACCTGATCGTCCACGGTGATGTCCATGGGGACGGGAGCCCAGTGGACGAGGGTGGCCACAGCGCCGAGAAGATAGGGAAGCATGCCTCCCAGCCCCGTGGGGAAGCGGGCGGCGGCAGCGGCCACGTCGGCGTCAAAGCCGGTGCCGGCCACGTTCAGGAACCGGCGTCCCCCGGCCACCTCGCCGATGTCGATAGCCCGGGTGTCCGTGCCCAAGGCGACCTCGAGAGCCTCTTCCGGTCGCCGGGGGATGCCAAGGCTGCGGCCGAAGTCGTTGCCGGTGCCGGCCGGGATGACCCCCAGGGCCGTCTCCGAACGGGTCAGCGCGTTTGCCACCAGGGCCAGGGTGCCGTCGCCGCCGATGGCGATGACCCGGTCTACGCCGCTGGCAGCGGCCTGGCCGGCGATGTCCCCGGCTTCGGCGGCGCTGCCCGGGACGACTGCGTCCAGTCCGGGACGGCCCGCCACCAGACCTTCCAGTCGCCGCCAGACGCCCAGGGCGGCGCCCCGCCCTGCGGTCGGATTCACGATAAGAAGAGCCTTCAAGCTTCAATCGCCCCCGCGTTGTCGAATGACCACCCAAACCATTTCACAGCAGCCGCTGTGTTTCCCTCCTGCTGCTACCGGCAGCCGGTTGGAGCTTCTTGCGCAGGCCTCGGAAAGACTCGGTTGCCCAGTACAGGCCATCTACCACGGACGGGAAGGCCGACCCCAACCAGCCGCTGGGGGTGAGCCAGGCCGGGACGACGACCTCCCGCCGGGGATGGTCCGCCAGGGCGACGATGGCGCCGGCCACCTGCCCCGGGCTGAGAACCGGTGTACCCTTGGGGATGGAGTAAAAGGGGCCGCCGAGTTTGCCTTTCACCATGGCGGTGTCGACTGGGCCTGGCAACACGAGGCAGACGCGGATGCCGTCCTTCCTCAGTTCCTGCCGCAGGGAGTGGGAGTAGGCGTTGAGGGCGAACTTGCTGGCGGCGTAGGCGCCCATATAGGGAGGAACGAGCCTGCCGGCGAGGGACGACACGTTGATCACGACCGGACGGCGGCCCCGCCGCAGCAGCGGCAGGCAGGCGTGGATGGTGTTCACGGCCCCAAGGAAGTTCACCCGCATGAGGCGTTCCGCCACCACGGGCCCAAGCTCCTCGGCGGGGCCGACCTCCAGTTGCCCCGCACAAACGACCAGAACGTCCAGGCGACCTGTCATCCTCTCCACGGTCGCCGCCATCTGCGCCACGTCCTCTGGTCGTGTCACATCAGCGGTCAGCAGGGTCACGGCGGGGACGGCGTCCCGATTCGCGGCCTGGCGACCGCCCATGGCCTGAACAACGGCCGCCGAGACCTTCAGGCGGTCGGCGTCCCGCCCCACCAGAAAGAGGTGGGAGGAGCCCTCGTCGGTCCGCGTGAATTCGACGGCCGCCGCCCGGCCGATGCCGCCTGACGCTCCCGTGATCAGCACCACTCGGTCCCTGATCATCACACTGCGTCCTCCCGGATAAGAAATGAAGAGGCCAGGGCGTTCTGGCCTCTGGCTAGGTCATGGGCACCTGCGGCATGAGACGGCCGGCGATTCGTTCAAAGATGTCGTCCAGGTCGCGGCCGGTGATGGTCAGGCCGTGGTTCTTGAGGCCGATCACGGCCCGGGAGGGGTCGGGGTGCCGGCGCACCAGTTCGGCCACCTCCGACGCAAGCTCCGCCGTGCCGCACGGGTAGTTGACCGTGGTGCTGGCGATCCCCTCCATCCAGGCATGAACGTGGACGATGGCCCCGACGCCAGGGTGCTCCGTGTAGATCATCCAGTGCTCGATGGCGTCCACCGAGGCGCGCCGAGGTTCCACGCGGGGCGGAACGCTGACGTGCATGGCCCGGCGGGCCGGGTCGTAGTCGGTGATGAGCAGCATGTCCCGGCCCACCACTTGCATGTTGCCCTTGTCCACGCCACTGGCGCTCATCCAGTAGGAGCCTTTGTCGTGCCGTACGCTCAGGTTGCCGTAGCTGAGGCCGCCGATGCCGAAGAGCTTCTTCAGATGGGACATCTCGCGCTGGGGCAGCAGTTCCTGAATGGGAAACGCCGCAGGCAGCAGGTTCAGCTCGTCAAGGAGCTGACCGGCCCGGCGCAGGGCCTCTGTCTTGTCGTTGCCGTTCCAGAGGTTTTCCGGCAGGTCCGGGGTAAAGACGTTGTTGATGACCAACTGCGATGTCGCCAAGGGCGCCAGACGCCGGTAAACGGCCTCAAAGTAGGCGGTCTCCTGGCTGGGGTCGGGGTCCGCGGTGTAGTAGCCCTGCTCCAGGGTGACGAAGTAGGTGCGCCAGACGTTCGGCTGGTGAACTATGTAGATGAGCAGGTTGGAGAGGGAACGAATCAGGATGGGGTAGGCGGCCATGAGGACGTCCGCCGGCTGTTCCGCCACCTCCACGACGGTCACCACGAAGGTCCCCTGGGCCTTCCTACGGAAGGGCCGGGGCCGCGCTGCATCAGTGAAGTTCAACGCCAAACGGGGAGCACCCGTTCCCTCGGGCAGGAGCACGTGCCCGTTGGCGGTGAGGGCGGCGGCCAGACCGTCGGCGAACCATCCCATGCGGCCCTCCCGTGGCCGCCCTACAAGAACAGTGCCGGACAGGCTACTCTCCGGCGTCAGGGCAAAGGAAGCCTGCGTCATCTACAATCCCTCCAGATCGCCTTGTCCACTTGGTTCGTGGACTTAAGATTACCATTGGCAGGGGCTGCTTATGCAAGCAAACCCTGGCGATATTCTTACGGCGAGATTGGACAGGATTAGACGATATTTGCAGGCCCCACGCAGCCCTGGCTGCTAGCGCCGTCCGGGTGCCCCCAGCCTCTCCATGGCGGCCCGAACGCCCTTCGGCGCGGCCACCTCCAGATGCCAGCGGCCCGCGTCCATGTAGGCAAGCATGGGCACGGAGGGCACCAGGTA
>CALMNP010000152.1 GCA_937868875.1 uncultured Bacillota bacterium
CACCGCGACGTGCTGGAGGAGGCCCGCCAGCGCCTGACCGGCTACTTCACGGACCACAACCGGCTGGGCATGGGCGAATTCCGCGACCTGCTGGGGACAACCCGCAAGTACGCCGTTCCCCTGCTGGAGTACTTCGACTCCACGCGCTTCACCCGGCGCCTTGGCGATGACCGGGTGCTGATCAAATAGCGGAACCCAAGGCTGATGCCCCCGCGGCGATGCCGCGGGGGCATTGTCTTGCAGGCCGGGCCGCTACTCAGGGATGGGCGCCCCGCCCTGCCCGGGCGGGTCGATCAGGCCCTGTGCGTCGAGGACGGCTCGGGCGCGCGCGCGGCTCCAGTTCCAGGTCCGCCAGTCGCCGTCGTCGCGCTTCGCCCACTGGCGCCTCAGTGCGGCTGCGATGGAGCGCTGGTCCGACTCCGGCAACAGCTGCATGGCTTCCACCAGGGCCGGGACGCTGTCGGGACCAAGGCTGAGGCCGTAGGAGACGTCAAAGGTGTGCCCCGCCTGGTAGCGGGCGGCGTTGGCGCGGACAATCAAGGCCTCGGGGTTGACGGCGTGAAGGCCTAACAGGACGGCTAAACCAGCAGCCATGGCGCCGAAGGCGAAGCGCTCCCGGTGTCCGCGCAGCACCGTAACCAGGAACCACAGGAAGGTCAGCCCCAGCCAGACCATGAAGGCGGAGGTGTAGAGGCGCAGTTCCGTCAAACCGAAGGCCTCCTGGTAGAGGTGCATGCGCTGGACCGCCGAGGCCATGATGACGAACAACTGGACGACCAGCAGGCCGGCCAGCCAGCGGTACATCCGGCCTTGGCCGGGTCGGTCCACAGGCTGGAGCCAGTCGAACAGCAGCAAAATGGGCAGCACCAGAGCGGCTACCTTGACCAGTTCGAAGAATCCCCGCCGGGCGTATTCGGCGTAGGTGAGCCCGGTCGTGGCCTGAACCAGGGCCGCGCCGCCGAAGAAGTAGCGGAATTGCACCAGAACAAAGGCCAGGAAGAGAATGTTCAGAGCCCCCAGCACCACACCGGTCTCGATGGCGCCCAGGCGCGCGCCGGCCGGGCGCTGGAAGTGAAGGTCCTCCACGGTGGGACCCAGAGACGCGGCCCGCAGCCAGCCTGCTGTGAGCCAGGCCCAGAACAGCGTCAGCAGCAGGTGAGACGTCAGCTTGTCCAGGTTGAAGTCGAAGGCCCTGTCCACCATCTGGGCAAAGACGGCGTCGGCGGCGGAGAACAGGGCGCCGAAGAGGAGCAGCAGGGGCAGGGCCACGGCCAGGCCGCGCACGGCCGCCAGGGCCTGGCCCCGGCCGCGGCGGTCGCCGAGGGAGATGTCGCCCCACCGGACATCCAGGGCTGCACCGGGAATCGGGCCGGCCGCCGCCTGGGCCCCCGTCAGAAGAAAGTGCAGGACGTAGTCGGCCACACCGCCGAGCAGCAGCCCCTGCTTGCGGTTGTAAGCCGCGGCCAGACCCAGGGTCAGGGCCGCGGCCAGCAGGTCCAGAGCCTGGAGTGCGGGAGAGGCGCGCCACAGGTAGCCTGCCGCGGCCAGCACCGCCGCCGCCAGCAGCCACCCTCCCTCCCGGGACAGTGTGATCAGACCGGCGCGGTTCAGGACCAGGCAGACGGCCGCCAGGGCCACCATCCAGAGCAAGGCGTTGAGCCCCGGTGGGCCGACCCGAAGCAGGACGTCTCCCAGGAGGCCAAGCAGGAGGGATACGGTCAGCAGAGCCAGTCCGGTTTGGGATGACCGAGTCAAAGGGTGGCCGCCTCCTTTAAGGGAAGCCTTCCGGCTGACCGCGGCGCTTCCTTGAGGGATCGCACCGTCGTCCCCAGGTCGGCCAGGCCCGGCGGTTCGGACGCTGCCGCCACCACTACAAGCCCCTCGGAGCGGACCAGGGAGCGAACCAGCCGCGCAGCCAGCGTACGGTCCTCCGGCGGCATGGCGGCGAAGGGCTCCTCCCAGAGCAGGGCTTCCGGTCGCGTCAGCAGGGCGGCGGCCAGGTCGGCCCTGGCCCGCTCCGCCGGCGTTAAGTCCAGGACCCGGCAGTGCAGCACGGGCCCCAGCCGCAACTCAGCGGCGAGGTGTCGCAGTCGCCAGCGGAAGAGGCTGGGGGCCAGATCCCAGGCCTGCTGTTGGGCCTCGAGGGAGCGGACAAGGGCGAACTCCCACCAGAGTGCGTGGCGCTCGCCGTGGGCGCAGGCGGCCCGCACCGTTGGGGCGACCCGCTCCTCCCACAGAGGCCGGAGGGGTTCACCGCTCTGCCGGGCCCGCTCCACCAGGTCGGCAAGGGGCCAGGGCGGCCGCATTCCCCGCGGGCAGACGGCCATAATCTCTCGTGTTCCAGGGGCCATCGCTATTCCCTCCCCAGGTAAGCCTTGAGCCCGGCCGTCAGCCGGTTGATGCGCTCCGGCTGCAGGCCGTAGAACACGAACTTTCCCTCCTGGCGGTCGCGCCCCACCAGGCCGGCCTCCACCAGCACCCGCAGATGGCGCGAGACGGTGGATTCGTTCAGGCCCAGGCGCTGGGCCATCTCCTGGGCCGGCAGATTTTCGCGCCCTATGAGCCGCAGGAGCTTCAGGCGGGTGGTGTCGGCGAGGGCGGAGAAGCCCAGAATCAGGCTCTCCGGTGCCTCATCCGGGGCGGCCGGCTCGTCCCGCCGGGGGTCGTAAAAGAAGATCTGCGTCCGGCCGACGCGGTAGAACATGACGCGCCGGGGGCAGAAGGCGGAGGGGACGAAGAGGATGCGGTCCAGGTCGGCCAGGGGCACCTGCATGCCCTTGCCCCAGTTCAGCACCAGGGACTCGCCGTCGCCGGCCACGCTGACGCGGTCGGAGAAGCGGCAGATGAAGGCCACCGGGTCCATGTGCTCCAGCGCCGCCGCCTCCCGCTGCACGCTCTCCAGCAGCGGCCCCGCCTGTGACGCCACCTCCGCCGACGCCGCCTCCCAGTACTGCCGCAGGGCGTCGGCCAGGACCGGGTCGGACGATTCCAGCCGTTCCAGGAGTTCCGGCACGGGCCGGGAGGGCCCGTCCTCCAGGTCGAGGGCGACCCGGAACAGGTCGCTCTGCTCGCCCAGCTGGCGCAGGCGGACCGGCAGGCCCGCAGGGAGACGCGCTTCCAGGCGTTGCACCCAGGGGGCGGCGCCTCCGAAACGCTCGGGGTTCTCCAGGACCAGCGCCGACAGGGCCATGTCCAGCAGCGGCGAGTAACGGAAGGCTATCAGGCGTTTCAGGCGTTGCGAATCCACGGCGAAGTCGCCTCCTTACTTGCGTATGTACGCAACCATTATGCCACAAAGATTCGCCCACATACAACCAAGACGATAAGGGGGAGGAGAAGGTTGCGGGCAGGAACGCCCGCCGTGGGGGCGAAAA
>CALMNP010000153.1 GCA_937868875.1 uncultured Bacillota bacterium
AGGTCTCCAGGGTCACAGGGGAGACTTCCCCCTGCCGGGGCCACAGCCGGTGGTCACCCACAGGACAAAGGGGCAACGACCATTCGGGGCAAAGACAATTCGTTGCCCCTTTTTCTATTGCCATGAGGGAGAGAGGCACTGGCGGCGCAGAGGCGGCGCCGGGTTCCACTGCGGACGGATTTCGCGCCCTGATTTGCGCCCGGCGGGCGCCGCCGCACCACCCCGCGTGGGCACGGGCGGGCGCCGGAGGACCGCCGCTGGGACGGCCAGGAACAGAGAACATGCAGCGCGGACAAGCAGGACATCCTGCTCTATAATAGAAATATACTCAGGCTTAAACTCAGGCCTAAATAGAAGGAAAGACTAGCCGTCTCCGTTTGAGAACAGGAGGCCCAATCGCGTGCGTCTTGAAGACCTCCGCGCCCCCCAGGAACTGAAGCATGCCTCTCCGCAAGACCTGGAGGAGCTGTCACAAGATATCCGTCAGGTCATCCTGGAGACGGTGGCGCGCAACGGCGGCCACCTCGCCCCCAACCTCGGCGTGGTGGAGTTGACCCTTGCGCTGCATATGGAGTTCGATAGCCCCAAAGACAAGATTCTCTGGGACGTCAGCCACCAGAGCTACCCCCATAAGCTCATCACCGGCCGCCTGGGGCGGTTTGACACGCTGCGGCAGACGGGCGGAATCGCCGGCTTTACCGACCCGAAGGAGAGCGAGCACGACCACTTCCACTGGGGCCACGCGTCCACGTCCATCAGTGCCGCCGTCGGCCTGGCCAAGGCCCGCGACCTGACGGGCCAGAACCACGAGGTGGTGGCGGTCATCGGCGACGGCGCCCTGACCGGCGGCCTGGCCTACGAAGCCCTGGACCACGCCGGCCTGGACAAGACCCGGGTGATCGTGGTCCTGAATGACAACCGCATGTCCATTGCCCCCAACGTCGGGGCCATCAGCCAGCTTTTGACGCGGATCCGCACCGGCCGCCAGTATCGCGGCGCCAAGAGGACGGCGGCGCGGGTGCTGAAGCACCTGCCGGTGATCGGAAACCCCCTGCTGGATGTCATCGACCGCTGGAAGGACGCCACCAAGCGCTTCTTCCTGCCCAGTATGATGTTCGAGGACCTGGGCTGGACCTACATCGGCCCCGTGGACGGGCACAACATCCCGGCCATGCTGGCTGCCCTCCGCCAGGCGCGGGCCCTGAACGAGCCGGTGGTCGTGCACGTCGTTACCACCAAGGGCAAGGGCGTGCCGTACGCCGAGGAGCTGCCGGACAAATTCCACGGCGGCGGCCCCTTCGACGTGGAGACCGGCAAGACCTTGCCCGCCTCCACCAGCTACAGCGAGATCTTCGGCCAGACCATGATCAAGCTGGCCAAGGCGGACCCGCGGGTGGTGGCCGTCACCGCTGCCATGCCGGGGGGTACAGGCCTGGCCAAGTTTGCGCGCGAGTTCCCCACGCGCTTCTTCGACGTCGGAATCGCCGAGCAGCATGCCACCACCTTCGCCGCCGGCCTTGCCAAGGGCGGGCTGCGGCCGGTGTTCGCGGTCTACTCCACGTTCCTGCAGAGGGCCCTGGACCAGGTCATCCATGATGTGGCCCTGCAGAAGCTGCCCGTGGTCTTCTCCATCGACCGCGGCGGCCTGGTGGAGGACGGCGCCACACACCAGGGAGTCTTCGACCTCGCGTTCCTGCGCATGGTGCCCAACCTGGTGCTGGGCGCGCCCAAGGACGAGAATGAGCTGCGTCACATGCTCTACACCGGTGTACAGCATGACGGCGGCCCGTTTGCCCTTCGGTACCCGCGCGGCACCGCCCAGGGTGTGACCCTGGACGCGCACCTGCGCGAACTCCCCATCGGTCGCGCCGAGGTGCTTCGCGAAGGCCGCGACGTGGCCATTCTGGCCCTGGGCGTCTGGGCCCCGGTGGCCTTCCGGGCGGCGGAGCAACTGGCCGACGAGGGCATCGACGCCTGCGTGGTCAACCCTCGCTGGGTGAAGCCGCTGGACGCGGCCCTGGTGGAACGCCTCGCCCGGGAGACCGGCGCCCTGCTGGTGGTGGAGGAGGCGGCCCTGGCCGGCGGCTTTGGGTCGGCGGTCCTCGAGGCACTTACGAACCGCGGCCTGGAAGGGGTCCGGGTGCAGCGCCTCGGCGTTCCCGACGAGTTCGTGCCGCAGGGCAGGCCTCAGGGACACCTGAAGAGCTTCGGCCTGAGCCAGGACGGTATTGCTGCGGCCACGCGCCAGCTGGTCCAGGCGGGGCGGCTGGGAGCTGCCGAAGCGGGGCGCCCGATTGCCACCGAATCCGGCGAGCGCGTGGCGGCGGGCGGGGACGAGCCCATAAAGGCCGGTCGCCGCTGGCCTCTGGGCCCTGGCCGGCGCGGCAGGGGCCGTGGCTAGTGTCGTCCCGTCCTGCAACAGCTCGCGATGACAGCAGAACAAGCCGGCCTCCCTAAGAGGGGGCCGGCTTTTTTGCTGTGTGGCGCGCGGACTGAGTCCTCCCAGTCCGCCGAGCGCGGCAACACGCACTGACAACTTCCAGGAGCTAGGCGGTCGCATTTTGACGAACGGTTCTGTCCATTCGCGGAAGGACTTGCCTGGGCAGGTAGGTAATTATGCACCTAAGAAAGGACCTGTTTGGGCGCCTTCGCATAAGAGTCCCGACCCCTACAACCGTTTCTTGGCGGACCTGCTTGCTCGGGTCTTGGGGTAGGAGAAATGGAGAACCCCGAGAGGACCGGAGTCTTAGTACTCTGTGTTCTTTCGAGGTTCTTTTCTACCCTGCCGCAATCCCGGGGAATAGGAGGGGATCCCATGCAGATGCTGGAGGCCCTGGCGGCCCAGCCGGTGATTGCGGCGGTGCGGCTGAAGAAGGATCTGGCGGGGGCGCTGGCCTCATCCGTGGGAATCGTCTTCCTGCTGGCGGGCGACCTGTTCACCCTGCCGGAGATCGTGGGCCAGGTCAAACGCGCCGGGAAGATCGTCTTCGTCCATTTTGATATGGTCCAGGGCGTCTCCAAGGACGCCTCCGGCATGAACTTCATGGCACGTTCCGCGGCCCCCGACGGCATCATCACCACCCGGGCCAATCTGGTGGCGGAGGCCCGCAACTGCGGTCTCCTCACCATTCAGCGTACCTTTCTGCTCGATTCGCAGTCGGTTCATACCGGCATCGACCTGGTCAAGGAGGCCAAGCCGGATATCCTGGAAGTCCTGCCGGGGGTCGTCCCCAGCGAGATTCAGGAGGTGGTGCGGCTCATCCGTGTGCCGCTCATCGCCGGCGGCCTGATCAAGTCGAGGTCGCAGTGCTACGCCGCCCTCAGGGCGGGCGCGGTCGGTGTCTCCACCAGTGCCAGTGACCTGTGGAACGCCGCGTTGACCGCGCCGGCGGGCGAGCATGCCGTGGGAGGGGGGAGTGTGCGGCAGGCTGTCGTTCGACCCGGTCCGGTTCTGGCAAGACGATCTTAAAGAGGAGGGTGCAAGAATGCAGTCCAAGGGTCTGACGAGTGAACTCATCGCGGAATTCATTGGCACAGCGCTCCTGGTCCTGTTCGGCGATCTGGTTGTGGCCATGGCTGTCTTCAACGGTGCCTACGCTGGTCAGTGGCAGCCGTCCGTCCTGTGGGGTGCCACCGTAACGTTGGTCGTTTACGCCACCGGCGCCGTCTCCGGCGCGCACATCAACCCGGCGGTCACGCTCGGCCTGGCCGCCTTCCGCGGCTTCCCGAAGGCCAAGGTCCTGCCCTACATGATCGCCCAGGTCATCGGCGGCGCAGTCGGCGCGGCCGTCCTCTACATCATGACCAGCCCCCTGTTCGCCGCCTTTGAGACGGCCAAGAACATCGTCCGCAACACAGACGCGGGCGTCGCCACGGCGAGGATCTTCTCCACCTACCCCGGCGCCAACGTCGACGTCGCCCACGGCTTCTTCATCGAGATCGTGCTCACCGCCATGCTCTTCATGGTCATCATCGCCATCGGCGACGACCGCAGCCCGCTCAAGGTCGGCAGCAACCTCGGCCCGCTCTTCGTCGGCCTGGCTGTGGCCCTGCTGGTCGGCGTCGGCGGTCCCCTGACCATGGCCTCCATGAACCCCGCCCGCGACTTCGGGCCGCGTCTGTTCATGGTCCTGGCCGGCTGGGGCTCCACCGCGATTCCCGGCCCGAACGGCTACGTGCTGGCAGGTTCCATCGCCCCGTTCATCGGCGCTCTGGTGGGCGGCCTGCTCTATGACTTCGGCATTCGCGCCGGCGTCGTAGAGGTTGCCTCCCAGAAGAAGGCTGCCTGATACCGGCGACGATCTGAGGCCCGTTCCAAGGTCCTGCATTCCGGAGATGGGAGGAAGGAACGTGTCCGAGAAGTTCGTACTGGCTCTGGACCAGGGGACCACGTCATCCCGCGCCATCCTGTTCAACCAGGAGGGTAAGGCAATCGGACAGCTCAACCAGGAGTTCCGGCAGATCTACCCCAAGCCGGGCTGGGTTGAGCACGACCCCATGGACATCTGGAACACCCAGATCGGCGTCGCCAAGAAGCTGATGGAAGGCAAGGGCGTGACTCCCGCCGACCTCGTCGCCATCGG